>DASYKE010000225.1:0-37172 GCA_035995725.1 Burkholderiaceae bacterium
GCCCGCTGACCGAACGCCGATGACTTGCACGCCATCGGCGCCGATTTTGGCGACCCAGTCGCCGGGAGCAGTTTGCATGAAAGCCAGATCGTTGCGTCCGGTGCCGGAGACCAGTTCCGGATGCATGGTCATGGCCCGATAAAGATCGCCCAGCACGCCACCGTAAATGGCATCCTTGTCGTTTTGCGCGAGGCGCGCATAGGCCAGCGCCAGACGCGACAGCGGCATCGCATAGTTGGGCGCGGAGCAGCCGTCAATTCCCATCTTCAGATCGGATTCCTGCATTCCCGCAAAATGCGCAACGCTGGTCCGGACCGCCTGCTGCAGCGGGTGGGCCGGATCGAGATAGCTGTCCAGCGCATGGCCGTGCTGCACGCAATATGCGAGAAAACCGGCATGTTTGCCGCTGCAATTGTTATGCAGCTGGTTATAGGTTTCGCCTGCCGGCGGCAGCTTGTCGGTTACGGAATAAACCATCGGCACATGGCAGCCGCATCGCAAATGATGTTCGTCGCATCCCGCCTTGTGCAGCATCGATTGCACGGTATCGATATGCATCGCTTCGCCGGAATGGCTGGCGCACAGCAGCGCGATTTCCCGCGTGGTAAAACCGAATCTGGCCGGACCGCCTGAATGCAGGAACGGCACGGCCTGAAACGGCTTGATCGTCGAGCGGGTAAAAGTGAAAAAGTGCGGATCGCCGGCTTGATACAGCAGGTCGCCGCGCGTATTGACCACGGCGACCGAACCGGCGTGGATGCATTCGACCTGTTCGCCGCGCGTGACTTCAATCAACGGAGCGTGGTTCATTCCTATCCTTCATTTGCTTGCAGTCGATAACGGTGGCGTCAGCAGAGCCTGATCGATCGCAATATAAAACCGTTTAATGATTCCTGACCTTCGACAGCAATTTGGTGGTCGAACGGTCATGCTCGAAATCGATCGCCACCGCCCGGCCGCCGTAGGCTGCGACCGCGCGTCCCTCCGGAATGGAACTCATGTCGTAATCACCACCCTTCGCGTAGATATCCGGCCGCGCCTGCTGCACCACCTGCAGCGCGGTGTCTTCATCGAACGGCACCACCAGGCTCACCGACTCCAGCGCAGCCACCAGCGCCATGCGGTCCTCGCAGTTGTTGAGCGGACGATCATCGCCTTTGCCGAGCCGTTTTACCGATGCATCGGTGTTGACGGCAACCACCAGGGAGGCGCCCAGCGCGCGCGCCTGCGCAAGATACGTCACATGGCCACGATGCAGGATATCAAAGACGCCATTGGTCAGCACCACCGGTTTGGGCAGTTGCGAGATGCAGGCCGCAAGAGCGGCTCGCGAGCAGATTTTTTTTTCGAAATTGGACATGGCGAATAAAAAAAGCCGCAAGAAAATACTTGCGGCTCCAGCTTACACGAGTCGGGCGACGAACACGGACACTCTACGCCAGCTGAGAGGCCTGCGGCGGAGTCATCCGCGCAACGATTTCCTTGCGATACCGGTTCAATTCCTGCACTGTTCCAAACGTGCGCTCGAACAGCAGCGACATGTTGTGCAGAATGCGCTCGATGACTTTCTTTTCCCACTCGCCGTCGAACTTGATCTGGTTATCGAGCCATGCCTCGAGCCACTCCGGATCCGGCAAGCGGCTTTGCACGGTATCATTCGGGAACAGTGCCTGATTGACATGCAGGTTGGTCGGATGCAGCGGTTTTTCAGTGCGGCGAGCCGATGCCATCAACACGCCGATCTTGGCGAAAGCGGCGCGGGCGGAATCGCCGACTTCGACCAATGCTTTTTTCATGTAGCGCAGATAAGCGCCGCCATGGCGTGCCTCGTCCTGGCTGATGATTTTGTAAATATGCTTGATCACCGGTTCGGTGTGCCAGTCGGCTGCGCAGCGATACCAGTGATTCAATCGGATCTCGCCGCAAAAATGCATCATCAGGGTTTCGAGAGCCGGTGCCGGATCGAATTCGAAACGTACGTTATGCAATTCCTCTTCGGTCGGCATGAAGTCGGGGCGGAAGCGACGCAGGTATTCCATCAGCACCAGCGAATGCTTTTGTTCCTCGAAAAACCAGACCGACATGAATGCACAGAAATCGCTGTCGCCGCGATTGTCACGCAAGAACATCTCGGTCGCAGGCAAGGCGGACCATTCGGTAATGGCGTTCATTTTGATGGTCCGGGCCTGTTCGTCAGTCAGCTTGGAGCCATCGAACTGGTCCCACGGAATATCTTTTTCCATGTCCCAGCGGACTTGCTCGAGCGATTTAAACAGTTCTGGGTACAGCATATGCGCCTTAAAAATTGATTAAGTATCTGATTTTACCAAGAAATCGGGGCTCTCCATAGCTATTGGCTGATATCGGACCGCCATTTGCGAACAGCGTCGATTTTGTTACAGTGCGCACTTCGATCTCCGGATTTCTTCATTATGTCCAACATAGACACGCTAAAACCGCCGGTTCGTATTCCGCCGGCCGTCTGGGTGCTGGGCTTTGTCAGCATGCTGATGGATATTTCCTCCGAGATGATCCATAGCCTGTTGCCGGTATTCATGGTCACGGTGCTGGGAACCAGCGCCACTACTGTCGGCTTGATCGAGGGCATCGCGGAATCGACCGCACTGATTGTCAAGGTTTTTTCCGGTGTTCTAAGCGACCATGTAGGCAAGCGAAAATGGCTGGCCGCGTTGGGCTATGGCTTGGGTGCGGCGACCAAGCCGCTGTTCGCGATGGCTAACGGCACCGGCTGGATTTTTACCGCCCGCTTTATCGATCGCATTGGAAAAGGTATCCGGGGTGCGCCGCGCGACGCGCTGATCGCAGACGTGACACCGGCCGGGCTGCGCGGCGCGGCGTTCGGATTGCGCCAATCGCTCGATACGATAGGTGCGTTCACCGGGCCACTGTTGGCGGTCGGATTGATGTTGTTATGGCACAACGATTTTCGCGCGGTATTCTGGGTGGCAGTGATCCCCGGCTTTTTAGCGCTCGCTCTGATTCTGTTTGGCGTGAGCGAACCCCAGGCGGTTATTACCGCGGAGAAGCGGCCTTTCCCGATTTCGCGCGCGGCATTGGGCAAGCTGTCTTCAGGTTATTGGTGGGTCGTCGCAATTGGCGCGGCACTGACATTGGCGCGATTTTCGGAAGCGTTTCTGGTGTTGCGTGCGCAGCAAGGCGGCCTTGCGCTGGCATTGATCCCGCTGGTGCTGGTGGTAATGAATGTGGCGTACGCCGCATGCGCCTATCCTTTCGGCGTATTGGCGGACAGAATGCGCCACCGCACGCTGCTGATGCTCGGCATCGTGCCGCTGATTGTCGCAGACGGGCTATTGGCGCACGGCTCACAACTGGCTTTGGTCGGCGCGGGGCTGATCTGCTGGGGTGTGCATATGGCGGCAACCCAGGGCCTGCTGGCGGCAATGGTGGCCGACACTGCGCCGACCGACCTGCGCGGCACTGCCTTCGGTCTGTTCAATCTCGCCAGCGGCATCGCCATGCTGGCGGCAAGTGTGTTGGCCGGCGTGCTGTGGGACCGGCTCGGTGCGGCTGCGACATTTTACGGCGGGGCAATCTTTGCCGGCATTGCACTATTGCTGCTCTTCATCCGCAGAGAGACGAAGCAAACTTAACGCTGAGCCGGCAAATCACAGGTTGGACCGGACCAGGCGGAATATGGCCCCGACCCGAGCTGGCTGCCGCACTGCGGGCAGATTGCTTCGATTGTCCATATCGAAGGCTCGGTTGATCATACGCAGTCAGAACAGCCGCGATGTATCTAGAATGCGACAACTGATGTCATTCGAACATCGTCTTCATTTCCTCACAGCAGAGTGACCAGCATCCGGCGTGCGCTTTCCAGTTCAGGCAGCAAGGCATCCGTTATGTTGTCAAGCGAGCGCCGCGAATTGGAAGTCGCCAGACTCATCGAGGCTATCGTCCGCCCTGCCGCATCGCGAATAGGTACCGCGATCGAACGCACGCCCAGTTCGATTTCTTCGTTGCTGATTGCATAGCCCTGGCGACGGACCTTGCCCAGCAGCGCCATCAGCTCGGGAATCCCGGTGCATGTATGCGGCGTCAGCGGGTGGCGCCCCATGCGCTTGAGCAGGCGCTCCGCCTCTTCTTTCGGCAGGGCCGCAAGCAGCACGCGCCCGGTAGCCGCACAGTGGGCCGGCAGGCGTGACCCCACCCCGAGCCCGTTGGACAGGCTGCGGCGCGTGGCGGCGCGCGCGACGAAAACCACGTCAGTTCCATCCAGCACGGCAAAAGAACTTGACTCGCCGGTGCGCTCGCTGGTGGCTTCTAGAATCGGCTGCACCAATTTTGACAGCGAAGTGGAAGTAACGTACGCGTGCCCGAGCCGCAGCACGCGCGGTGCCAGCCGGAAATACTTGCCGTCCCATTCGACGTAGCCAAGCCGTTGCAGCGTCAATAACGAGCGCCGTGCCGACGCACGCGAGTGGCCGGTGATTTCAGCCGCCTCAGAGAGTGTCAACGCCCTGTTGCAAATGCCGAACGCTTCAATAATGGCCAATCCTTTTTCCAGACCGGCTACATATTCTTTGTCTTCACTGTTTCGTGTATCCGTCTTGCCTGTCATCACGCATCCGATTTGTTCGTTATGCGAACATTTTATCCGGTTTCTTGACGTTGAAAAAAATGCTGACTAATGTTCATCTTGCGCCCCGATGTCCGATGGACGGGGCCTGCGCAAAGGATGCTCCGCTACCAGTCCGTCCTTGAATGACGGCACCAATAAAAAGGAAACATAATGATGAGACGACCGCTTCTTTCTTGCCTGTTGCTGGCCGGCCTGCTGAGCGGCATGCATGTCGCGGTTCTGGCCGATGCGACTGTAGGGAGTGCACCGCCGGCTGCCGGTTTTCCCAACCGCGCGGTCAGGATTATCGTGAATTTCCCCGCAGGCGGCACCGCGGATGTGCTGCCGCGCATTGTGAGCCAGAAGCTGAGCGAAAAGTGGGGCCAGCCGGTAATCGTCGAAAACCGTCCCGGCGCCGGCGGCAATATCGGCGCGGAAGCGGTTGCCAAGTCGGCCCCGGATGGCTATACGCTGCTGGCCACGCCGCCAGCACCGCTTGCCATCAACCAGAATCTCTACAAGAGCCTGCCGTTCGCGCCGGACCGCTTCACGCCGGTCACCATCCTGGCTGCGGTACCGAACGTGCTGGCGGTAAAAAGCGCGCTGCCTGTCGCATCCACCAAAGACTTCATCGCATTGGCGCGCCAGGACCAAGGCAAGGTGGCCGTGGCGACGCAGGGCAACGGCACCACGTCGCACCTGACCGCTGCCATGTTTGCCACCCAGGCAGGCGTGCAATTCGTGTTCGTTCCGTACAAGGGTACCGCGCCGGCGCTGACAGACTTGATGGGCGGACAGGTCGACGCATTTTTCGACAATATCGGTTCGATGCACAATCACCATAAATCCGGCAAAGCCAGGATCCTGGCAGTCGCCAGCCGCAAGCGCAGTCCGTTGCTGCCGAATGTGCCGACCATTTCAGAAACGGGCCTGCCGGGCTTCGATTCCTCCACATGGTTCGCCGTCGTTGCGCCGCCGGGCACACCGCCGGAAATCGCGCAGAAGATCAATGGCGCCATCGTTGAAGCACTGAAGCTGCCGGACGTGCAGCAGAAATTCATCGAACTGGGCGCCGAGATAGTCGGCAACTCCCCGAGCGACACGGCGGATTTCATCGCCAGTGAACGGGTTCGCTGGAAGAAAGTGATAGACACCGCCAACGTCAAACAGGAATAGGAATAAGCAGCAATGGACACGAAGCACACTGAATCAAGCGATACCGGCCGCACATGGGAACCGGGACTGACCCGGGTGCCCTACTGGCTGTATCGTGACGAACCGGCTTACCGCGCGGAACAGAAGCACATTTTCCAGGGACCGACCTGGAACTATCTCTGCCTGGAGGCAGAGATACCCGAGCCTGGCGACTATCGCACCACCTTTGTCGGCGAGATGCCGGTGATCGTGGTGCGCGACGAAGAAGGCGAGCTGCAGGCGTTCGAGAACCGCTGTGCCCACCGCGGCGCACTGATTGCGCTGAACGATGGCGGCAAGGCGAGCAACTTTACCTGTGTCTACCATGCCTGGCGCTACGACCTGCAGGGCAACCTCAAGGGAGTAGCATTCCAGCAGGGCGTGAACGGCAAGGGCGGCATGCCGGCTGACTTCTGCATGGAAGATCATGGTCCGCGCAAACTGCGCACCGCCAGCATGGCCGGCATCGTGTTCGGCAGTCTGCACGACGACGTGCCGCCGATCGAAGAATATCTGGGCGATCCCATCATGGAACGGATCGAGCGGGTGCTGCACAAGCCGGTGGAAGTGATCGGCCGCTTCAGGCAGACCATACCCAACAACTGGAAGCTGTACATGGAGAACGTCAAGGACTCCTACCATGCGAGTCTGCTGCATGTGTTCTTCACTACCTTCAATCTCAATCGGCTGTCACAGAAGGGCGGCGTGATCATCAGCGAAACCGGCGCGCATCACGTCAGCTGGTCCGCAGTCGATCACAAGCCGCAGGCAAGCAGCGAATACAGTTCTGAAAAACTGCGGTCGGACAAGCAAGGTTATACGCTGTCCGACCCTACGATGCTCGACGGTTGCGACGAGTTCGGCGATGGCATCACGCTGCAGATCCTGTCGGTATTTCCGGGCTTTGTGCTGGCGCAGATTCAGAACACGCTGGCAATTCGCCAGATCCTGCCGGCCGGAATCGGCAAGACCGTGCTGAACTGGACTTATCTCGGCTTCATCGACGACACGCCCGAACTGCGCCGCATGCGTTTGAAACAATCGAACCTGACCGGGTCCGCCGGCTTCATATCGATGGAAGACGGTGCGGTCGGCGGCTTCGTGCAGCGCGGCATTTCTGGCACCGATGCCGAGCAATCAATTCTGGAAATGGGCGGCGACAGCATCGAAACGCAGGAAAACCGTACCACGGAAGCGTCGGTGCGCGGTTTCTGGAACGCTTATCGCGCCTACATGGAGATTTAAAGAATGTACGAGTTTTCACAGCTGCGGCTGACCGCACTCAATGCCGCCTATGCGCGCTGTATCGATAACGACCAGGTCGAGCAGTGGCCGGATTTCTTTCTCGACAAGTGCCTGTACATGATCACCACCGCCGACAACTACGCGGCCGGCATGCAAGCCGGCATCGTCTATGCCGACACGCGCGCCATGCTGAAGGACCGGGTGTTCGCCCTGCGCGAGGCCAATATCTACGAACAGCAGCGCTATCGTCATATCATCGGCGCGCCGCTCGTGATGGAAGAAAACGAGTATACGGCCACGGTCGAGAGCCCTTTTATCGTCGTGCGCATCATGCGTGACGGCACGACGGATGTGTTCGCCACCGGGCGCTATATCGACCGCATCGTGCATGCGCCGGAGACGCCGCTCAAATTTGCCGAGCGTGTGGTGGTTTGCGACAGTTCCAATATCGATACGCTGCTGGCTATTCCGCTATGACGTCACGTCGCATCAAGCGGATCGCGCTGGCAATTGGCGACCCCAACGGCATCGGGCCGGAAATAGCGGTGAAGGCGGCTGCGGCACTGCATGGCAACGGCATCGAGCTGGTATTGGTCGGAGATGCCTTCGTGCTGCAGGCCTATCTGCAACGCCACGCGCCGCAGCTGCGGCTGGTGGACTTTGATACTGAACAACGTTCATCCGAAACGACGGCTGTGCCTTTTGTCGATGCGGCGGCGCTTGCTGCGGACTTTTTCCTGCCAGGCGAAATACATGCGGAAGCCGGCGCGGCGACAGTTGCCTACGTGCGCGTTGCCGTCAAACTGGCACAGCAGGGCGCAGTGGATGCCGTGATCGGATGTCCGCACTCGGAAACCGCCATTCATCGTGCCGGCATATCGTTTTCCGGTTATCCGGGTTTGATCGCGGAATTGACCGGCACGCCGTCCGATCGGGTATTTCTGCTATTGGTATCGCCCGAATTGAAAATCGGTCACGTGACGCTGCACGAAAGGCTGCACAACGCCATTGCGCGCATCACGCCCGAGTTGGTGATTGCCGCCGCGGTAGCCGCGATCGAGGGCACGCGTGCGCTAGGCGTTGCAAAGCCGCGCCTCGGCGTATTCGGCATCAATCCGCACGCCGGCGAGAACGGGTTGTTCGGGGACGACGATCGCGTCGTCATCTCGCCTGCGGTAGCCCGGCTGCGCGAGCTTGGTTACGCCGTCGATGGACCGGCCGGCGCCGACCTGCTGCTGTCGCAGCGCAGGCACGATGTCTATCTGGCTATGTACCATGATCAGGGCCATATCCCGATCAAGCTGCTGAGCCCGCTGCAGGCCAGCGCCATGTCGGTGGGCTCAGGCATTGTGTTCAGCAGCGTCGGCCACGGCTGTGCCTACGACATCGCCGGACGCGGCGTGGCAGATCCCGCAGCGACGATCCGCACCGTGCGAATGCTTGCCGGACTGGAGTCTTGAATGGCGGCGTTTCACAACATTCGGGTAGAGCACCACGATATCGAATTTTCCTGTGCAGACGAAAATCCGGTGCTGGACGGTGCGCTGGAAGCCGGCTACGAGATTCCCTATTCCTGTCGCAGCGGTATCTGCGGCAGCTGCCGCGGAAAGATCGTGTCCGGCAACGTCGCCGGCGGCAGTGGCGCGGGCGTGCTGACTGAAGAGGAGCGACGAGACGGCCACGTGCTGCTGTGCCAGGCCAGGCCGTGTTCCGATCTGACGATTGCAGTGCGGGATGTCCATCGCCGCGAGCAGAGCTCGATCAAGCGCGTGACGGCCAAGGTCTATCGCGTGACCCGCGCGGCGCCCGACGTCACGGTGCTGCAATTGCGTTTCCCGGCCGGGACGAAGGTGCGCTTCAAGGCCGGGCAGTACCTGCGCGCGTATCTGGAAGATGGGACCTTTCGAAACTTTTCGATGGCGAATCCGCCGCATCAAAACGACGGCGTCGAACTGCATATTCGCCATGTGCCTGGCGGCAGATTTTCCCAGCATGTGGCCGATGGGCTGGCGGTTGGCCAGCCGCTAACAGTGTCGCTGCCTTATGGCGACTTCTTTCTGCGTGACGAGGGAGATGGTCCGATTATTCTGCTGGCCAGCGGCACCGGCTTTGCCCCGATCAAATCCATCATTGAGGAAGCGATAAAGCACCGGCAATCGCGCACTATGGTGCTTTACTGGGGCGCCAGGCGCCTGGAAGACCTGTACCGGATCGATCTGCCGCGCAAGTGGGCAGCGCAGCTTCCCTGGTTCAATTTTGTGCCGGTACTTTCCGAAGCCGGTCCGGCAGACGGCTGGGAAGGACGGACCGGGTTGGTGCATCAGGCGGTGATGAAAGATTTCGGCGCCCTGAGCGACCATGATGTATATGCCTGCGGCGCCCCGGTGATGATCCACGCGGCGCGCCAGGCGTTTGTCGGGGAGCGAGGTCTGGACCGCGATGCGTTTTACTGCGATGCATTCGTCGCGACCGCGCCAGCGGATTCCAGCGCTGCCCCCGCGTCACCCCAGGCGGCCTGATATCTGCGCTTTGCCGATGATGGCTGGATCAACTATCACCGCGATTATTGGGATGGCACCGAAAAACTATTTGAAAACTACTATTTGAAAACTGCCGCTGCCTGGCGGCCTGATGCACACACTTAAACAAGCTGCCCGAATTTGACGTAACATTGTCGACTTTTAAGTCATTGAGTCGACCGCCGTGCGGGCAACAATATGAGTTCTTCTACCGCAGCTCCATCGGCTCCGCCGTCCGCCCGCAGCGAAGGCTTGGTTCTGCTCACGCTCGCCGGTATCCAGTTCACGCATATCCTCGACTTCATGATTATCATGCCGCTGGGGCCACAACTGATCCGGTTGCTGAATATTAATACACATGAATTCGGCCTGTTGCTGTCGTCCTATACCTTCACTGCGGCGGCATCGGGTTTGCTCGCCGCGACTTACATCGATCGCTTCGATCGCCGCAAGTTGATACTGACGATTTATGGACTTTTCATGCTGGCGACACTGGCGTGCGGCCTGGCGCCGAATTACGCAACGCTGCTGATTGCACGCGCGCTGGCCGGAGCTTTCGGCGGCGTGCTGGGAGCGCTGGTGCAAACAATGGTGGCCGATTTGATTCCGTTCGAGCGCCGCGGACAGGCGATGGGGACCATCATGACGGCCTTCTCGCTATCGACCGTGGCGGGCGTGCCGCTTGGCCTGCTGCTTGCCAACCATTTGCCTTCGATCGGTTGGCGTGCACCGTTCTTTTTCATCGTGCTGCTATCGGCGATGTTCTTCTTTATCGCGTACAAGCTGTTGCCGAGCCTGACCTCCCATATGATCCGGCCCGCGCAGGGCACGCAGGGCAATATCTTCAAGCAGATTTACGCAGTCGCGAAAGTAGGAAACCATCTGAAAGCGTTTGCCTTCGTATCGTTGCTGATGATGGCAGGCTTTACCGTGGTTCCTTACATCGCGCTTTACACAACCTCCAATCTCGGCCTGCCCGAGTCTTTCCTTACCATCATTTACCTGTGTGGCGGCGCGGCAACTTTTTTCACTTCACGTGCCATCGGCAGGATGGCAGACAAGTACGGCAAGCAGCAGGCATTCATATGGATTACCTTTGCATCGTTCATCCCGCTGCTGATCACGACGCACCTGGTGCCGGTGCCATGGTGGGTCGTGCTGATCAATTCAACCGTGTTCTTCATCCTGGTGCCGGGCCGCATGATTCCCGGCATGGCGCTGCTGACCGCCGCGGCTTCATCTCAGGTGCGCGGTACGTTCATGAGCCTGGTGTCATCGGTGCAAATGCTGGCCTCCGGTCTGGCGTCGCTAATCGCCGGCCTCATCATCACGCGCACCGCAGGCGGACAAATCGAGCATTTCAATATCGTCGGCTATATCGCCGTTGCATGCGGTCTGCTCGCGATCTGGCTGGTGCGGCAACTGAAAGTCACACCGGCGGAAATCGCCGCGCCGGCGCCCGGAAAAATGCCGGTCTAGGGTTTGGACGACGACTTGCGCTTGCGCGGCGCTGCCGGCTTCACGGCAGGTGGCTCCGGTTCGGGTTTAATTGCCGTATTGACTGCCTGCTTGAACTGATCCTGCAGCATATTCCACCATGCAGCAGGATTGGCAAAAGGCGCAATCTCGCCGGCAGGGGGCGTGGCCGATTGCGGCTCGGATTCTTGCGGCCCGCCGGAATTTTGCGGCCCGGAGTCTTGCGTTTCTGATTTTGCAGCGGCCGGCATCGGAAATGAGAAGGGCGATTCGAACGCGGGTTTTTCTCCATTCGCGGCCGCATTTGGCTGGACCATCGAACTCATCGCCGCGCTCATCGATTGCAATGCCGAGATTGTCGCACTTTGCACTTCGAGCGCCTGGATCGTACCGCGCAGCATGTTCATGTTCAGCGTCAGCCAGGATTCCACCGCTTTCAAATCCGCTATCTGCTTGTTGATATCGTCGACCGATAGCGTCGGCATCGTCATTCCGGGTATCTTCATGCCGCCCCACATATTTTTGACAAACTCGAGCGGGTCCGTCATGGCACCGGCGCCTGTGGTACCGTAGGTATTGGAATTTGACATGGCAGATCTCCGTTAGCAGATGCAGCCAGCGTAGCAGATAAAGGGAATGAAAAAAACTTCTAAGCTTCCAGTTTTAGATAAATGTCAGACGCCGGAATTACCGTCATCCGGCTGACCATGCCGAGCGTTCAGCTGCATGAATTGAATCATTTAATTTTCAACCGTTGTTCGTGGCCAAGTATCGGTAATGCAACTGGACGTTCTACATTGGCAATTCTACGCCGCCATTTCATGGCCTTATGATGCGGAACCGATACATGTGGCCCAAGAATCATTGCCTCTCAGGAACTGCACCGTCATAGTCACATCCCATCGAAGCGCCGATGCGTTTACACTATCGGCATGCCCAAAATCTTTGCCGAACCTCGTACTGATCGCATGCTCGCTTCCAGGCGCTGGATTGCGTTGCTGATCGCATCGGCATTAATGCACTTCGTTACCATTGAATGGGTTGGCGGCAACATTGGCATGCCATCATTGCACAGCCAAGATCAGACGGCGATTATCGCGCAATTGCGCACCAGGCAACCGGCAGGCGAACCAGTCGTCGCGGCCTTGCCGAAACGGGCAGCCAGGCCCAAACCGCGGCCGGTGCCGGTTACTCCGCTTGAACCGGCAATGACCGCTTCTGCGGAAGCAGCACCTGTTTTGCCGCCGGAGGTTACAGAAGTGCCGCACAGCATCGAACCGGTCACCGAATTGTCCCCTCCGGCGGAAGCGGAAGTCCCCGCCCCCGTTAACGCGGCCGATATCATTCCTGCTCAAGAACCGGCCGCTACGCATTACAAGGTGCGTCTGCCGTCATCCGCGGAATTGAAATACGACGTGCAAGCGCTGCGCGACGGCCAAATGGTTTACGGAAGCGGCAAAATCGGTTGGCAATCCGACGGCGAACGTTACACAGTCAACGGAAACGCAAGCATACTCGTTTTTACCGTGCTGGATTTCAAGAGCGCAGGGGTGATCGACCAATTTGGTGTTGCACCGGTGATTTATACCGAGAAACGCTTCCGCAAACCTGAAACCAATACGCATTTCAATCGCGAACGCAACACCATCAGCTTTTCTGCCTCCACTGCTTCCTATCCGCGCGCAGGAGGTGAGCAGGATCGCGCCAGCATCGTTTGGCAGCTTGCCGGCATCGGCCGCGGCGATACCGAAAAATTCGTGCCCGGCGCAGAAATCGATTTTTTCGTTGCCGGCGTGCGCGATGCCGAAACCTGGCGCATCCAGGTCATCGGTCAGGAAGAAGTCGAAGTCGGCATCGGCAAGATGAATGCGTGGCATGTAGTGCGTATCCCACGACCAGGTTCTTATGAGCAGAAACTCGACATCTGGCTGTCGCAGCAACAAGGGTGGTACCCGGTGAAGCTGCGATTTACCGAAACCAACGGCGAATATCTTGACATGTCGTTATCGAATTTGACCATTGGCACCGCCAACTGAATTCTTCTTTTTTATTCCGCCGAAAATACGATGTCCAATTATCTCGTACGCGTTGTCTTGTTTTCCCTATTGGCGTGGAGTGCCACGATTGCGCCGGCAACGGCAGCGGAACGCGCCGCGGTGAAGTACAGGTTCAAGTTGCCGCCCTCCGCAGACCTGGTCTATTCGATCAAGGCCAGGCAAAGCGGTCTGGCGATCAACGGCGATGCGCTCATCCAGTGGAATGCCGCAAATAACAAATTCTCGGTAACGACAGAAACGCGCGCAATGCTGGTGGGGAAAATACTCGACGCGAAAAGCGAGGGGGCAATCGATGAATTTGGCCTGGCGCCGGTAACGTTTACCGAAAAACGCTTCCGCAAAGCGCCTACGACCGCATCATTCAACCGCCAGGCAAAAACGATCAGTTTTACCCAATCTGCGCAAACGTATCCGATCAAGGGCGGCGAGCAGGATCGCAACAGCGCGATATGGCAGCTGATCGCGGTGGCGCGCGGCAACCAGGCAAAATTCAAACCGGGATCGGCATGGGGGTTTTTCGTGGCTGGACAGCATGACGCCGAGCAGTGGACATTCAAGGTAACCGCACAGGAAAAAATCGGGACACCGCTGGGCGACATGAATGCTTTGCATATTGAAAGGATGGCTCCGCCCGACTCAAAAGGACAGCATCTCGACATCTGGCTCGCGCCATCGATGGAATGGTATCCGGTACGCTTGCGCTATACCGACTCGGACACTGAATTCATTGAACAGACGCTGCAAAAGATCACCAAGAAATAGTCAGGTTGAATTAAGAAATTCGCGTAGGTTTTTATATCGGCAAACAAATATGGCGCTTTCTCGCGGTGCACTTGTACTTTTCAGCGGCGGACAGGATTCGACGACCTGCGTTGCATGGGCATTGTCGCGTTATCCGAAGGTCGAGACGATCGGTTTTGACTACGGCCAACGCCATGCGATCGAACTGACCGTGCGCCCTTCCCTGCTGCAAAAATTGCGTATGCTGTCGCCCGACTGGGATCAGCGGCTCGGCGACGACCACATGATCGACCTATCGCTTATTGCAAAAATTTCCGATACTGCGCTGACGCAAAACGTTGAAATTGCGATGCAGGAAAACGGTCTGCCGAATACCTTCGTGCCGGGACGCAATTTGCTGTTCATGACCGTCGCCGCCACCGTCGCCTATCGGCGCGGGCTGGATGTTTTGGTTGGAGGCATGTGCGAAACCGATTTTTCCGGCTACCCGGACTGCCGCAACGATACGATGCAAGCGCTGCAAGCCGCCCTCAATCTCGGCATGGCGACGCAATTCAGGATCGAGACGCCGCTGATGTGGATCGACAAGGCAGCGACATGGGAAATGGCGCACGCGCTGGGCGGCGATGCGCTGATCGAACTGATCCGCAAAGACACGCACACCTGCTATCTGGGACAGCGGGGGACGTTGCATGAATGGGGATACGGCTGCGGAAAATGTCCGGCCTGCGAACTGCGCGCGCGCGGATACCGGCAATTCGCGGAAGGTAACGGCGGCATGCCACATCCGTCGCGAACTAGCGGCGGCTAGTTGGGTCGCTCTCGAATCAGCCGAATATCGATTTTGCGTTGAACATAGGTCCACTCTACCGTGCGACGGAGGGTCGCCACCAATTCTTCAAATTCCTGCGCATCCGACGGCGCATATTCAAGCCAGGTCAGGAACTCGAATGGGTCGCCAGATCACGGCAATGGTGAAGCCTTCCCGACGGCGGGAAGATGCTTTGGTCCAGTCGCAATATATGCAGACCTTGTCTTCAGCGTCTCTCACCGTTCGTCTTGTGCAAGCCCCCAACCACGGCGTCGATTTCATAATTGAACGGAATAGACCCAAACCGACTGTGGTTCTATTGCAAATAGGTTAGATTATTGATATTGTGCAAACGTTGCATGAAAAAATAAGTTTTGCAATAGCTATATGTGTCTATACAATAAGACGTGTTAATACAACTTATCATGTGTGCTTTTACCATATGCAGAGCGCCATCTCGTCAGTCCGTAAGCAGTCACTCGTTCCGCTGTACATGCAGATCGCCGATGCCCTGCTTGAGCAAATCAACACGGAACTGCTCAAGCCATATGACAAACTGCCCTCAGAACTTGAGCTGACCAGGCTGTACAAGGCCAGTCGCGTCACTATCCGTTTAGCCGTCAAACGTCTGATTGCCCAAGGTGTGGTCGCCTCGCGTCAAGGCAAGGGCACCTTTGTTCTTGAGCCAGTCATCAAACATGAACTCGGCGAGTTCAAGGGTTTTTATGACCAGCTCAAGATTCAGGGTGTGAACCCTGAAACCGAGTTGCTGAGCTTTATCATCGATCCTGCCGACTTGCCGGCGGAGGCATCAGGACTGGTGGGCACGGGCAAGCACATTATTGAATTTGTTCGTCAATATAAAATTCATACTCACGCGTTCGCCGAAGTCCATGCATGGTTTGCGAGCAATTCAACTCCTAAGCGCGAATTGCTTGAAAAATATCCGGTGCTGGGAATTGTAATACGGGAATTCGGGAGCGCGATCAGTTCAGCCGAGTTTGGTATTCGGGCGGTAAGCGCCAATGCCAAGCTTGCGCGAAGTCTCGAAATCAAAAAAACTTCGCCCATACTGCTCTTGCGCCGCGCCTCTTTTCTGAGCAACAAAAAGCTGTGCGAATACTCGGAAATCCACATCCGGGCCGAACGTTACGAATTTCGACTCAAGACCGAAAGTCCGCTTTCCGTCACATCGGCGATTCACAATCTAGGCAAGCCAAAAACGGGCAGCCCGCGCCTGGTTTATCCTGTAAAAATCGCGGGCAAACATACCAAATAAGGAGAGATCTTGGAACTGAATCAAGTCGAACGGGAAATGCTTGCCGGTGCACAAGGCGAGGCAGTTCAGAAGGCCCTGGCTTACCAGATTGAGGTAGGGAAGTTCTTTAACGCGAAGCGGTTTGTTCCGATCACCAATGCGCACATGATGGGCGATATCGAGGTGATGGGTGATGGCGGGTTGGGCTTTCTCAAAGATGCTTGCGAGATGAAGACACGCTGTGCAATTCCGATCACCACCAACGCGCGCTGCATGGATTTCAGATATGTTGAAAAATTCGGACAGGATGCTGGCGAGGCAGTCAAGGAAAAACAGATCATTACGTATCTGAAGCAAATGAATGTCATTCCGACCGACACCTGCATCAATTACCAGACGGTATATCAGCCAACGCTTGGCGAACATGTCGCATGGGGCGACACCGGTACCGTGATTTATGCCAACTCGGTCTTTGGTGCTCGCAGCAATTTTGAAAGTGGTCCTGCAGCGTTTTCAGCCGCAATCACCGGTCGCACACCGGAATATGGCTTTCATCTTGACGAATGCAGGCGCGGCACGTTCATCGTCAAGCTTGAAGCCAAGCCAGAAGATCTCGCGGACTGGGGCGCGATCGCCAAACTGGTGGGAGAGTCGCATCAAAACTACTATGCCGTTCCAGTGTTTGTCGGCGTTCATCGCAAGCCCAGCCCGGATGAACTCAAACATCTCGGCAGCGCGCTCGCCAGCTATGGATCTATGGGCATGTTTCATATGGTAGGTGTAACTCCTGAGGCGCCTTCACTGGAGGCGGCGCTTGGTGGCCGCACGCCGGATGAAGAAATGCTTGTCACGCAGGCAATGATGGAGCAGGTTTATAGGAACTATGACTTGAAGGATCGCAACGGCAACCTGGTAGTGTTCTCGGGGCCGCAATTGTCCCTTTTGGAAATGAAGAATTTGTCGGAAATGTTCAAGGGCCGAAAGGTCCATCCGGGCACCCAGGTATTTGTCACCACTTACCGGGGTGTGCGCAGTTCAGCCGAGGGCATTGGCTATCTGAAGGACTTGGAAGACGCAGGTGTGCAGGTGCTGGAAGGTGTGTGCTTTTACATCCTGCAAAATTTATCGCAGATGCGGATTAAAAATGGCTGGGTGAACATGGTGTCCAACTCCGCCAAGATCGTCAACATCATCGGCGCGCATCGCTTCAATACGATCTTGCGCCGTACTCAGGACTGCGTTGATATTGCCTGCAGCGGGAGAATCGTATGAGTACCGCAATCTTCAAGGTTAATCAGGCATTTGGTCCTGTCGTCGAAGGTCAGGTACTGATATCGCAAGAAGGATTTTCGCCCCGCTATGACCTCGATCGATGGACCGGTTTCATCACCAAGCCCGGCCACAAGCTTGAAGGCGAGAACATTAAAGACAAGATTTGTTTCTTTCCAACCGCAAAAGGCGGCATTGCTGCCGGCTGGGCATTTTTCGATATCCAGCATAAAGGTATTGCCCCGAAGGCGCTGATTTTTGGCGTGACCAACCCGGTTATGGTGCAGGGTGCGGTATTGGCAAATATCGCAATCACCCAAGGCTGGTCTCACCATCCCTCAGATGTGTTTCAAAATGGCGACTTGGTAAGAGTCGATCCGGGCAAAAGGACGATTGAATTGATCAAAAAAGCTGATCGAAATCTTGCTTCTCAATGGGAGAGACGATGAAAAGACTAAGCCTGGTTCTACTGGCTATAGCCAGTTTTCTGTTTGCCGGCCTGGCGCAGGCTGCCGATGCTCCGTATCCTCAACACATAATTCGACTGGTGGTACCATTCCCGGCCGGCGGCCCTTCCGATATCATTGCCCGTCCGCTGGCCAAGGAAATGTCCCAAATTCTTGGTCAAACCGTAGTAGTCGATAATCGCGGGGGTGCGGGTGGAACGATCGCCGCGGATGCCGTGGCCAAATCCGCAGCCGACGGCTATGTCCTTTTTTTGGGTACAGTCGGGACTCAAGCGATCAATTCGAGTATCTATAAAAATCTTTCTTTCAATCCGATCACTGCCTTCACTCCTGTTGCGCTTGTCGGCTTTGCCCCGGTTGCGATCGTCGCCAATTCCGCAGAAGCGATTGACAGCGTGGCGAGCCTCGTTGCCAAAGCCAAGGACAAGAGCAATGCAGTGCCGCTCAATTTTGGCAGTGCAGGCAACGGTTCGCCTGGACACCTTGCAGGCGAGCGCTTCAAGACACAAACAGGCGCGTCCATTACGCATGTGCCATACAGAGGCAGCGCACCGGCTGTACAAGACCTCATCGGTGGACAGATTAGATTGATGTTCGATCCAGTACAGTCCGTGCTGCCGCATATCAAGAGCGGCAGGCTCAAAGCCATTGCGGTCACTTCGAAACAACGGTTAAGCGTGTTGCCCGATGTGCCAACCGTCGCGGAGTCAGGCTATGCCGACTACGAGATGACAGCATGGTGGGGCGTACTTGCACCGGCCAATTTACCCAAGCCTATTCTCGAAAAATTGACCGCAGCGGTACAGAAAGCAATGGAGAGCGATTCATTCAAGCGCCTGGGTGATCTGGGCATTGAGCTCTCATATATGGACCCGGGCACATTCGGGAAATTTATCGAGACTGAGTCGATAAAATGGAGCAAAGTAGTGCGCGAGTCCAGCGCTACACTCGATTGATCCTGCATGGACGCTGTGGCACAGTGAGCCCGAAAAACGGTTGTTAAAACGGTTGTTATATGAGCATTGCCCGGCATATCGGGCTTTGCCCATGGTGCATGGTGTTTACTGTGCCGGCCTTACGGCAATCCGTTGGGTTCGGAAATTAACCGCTCTAGATAATCATAAAATGCGTCCACGGCTTTTATATAGCCGGCACGGCGGGCGGCAAACCTCCCGCTTAAGCGACTTTCCTGCTGCCGTCTTGCGGTGCATTGACGGGTGAAACCGGCGGATTGAAATCCGCCAGCAAAATTGCTTCCTTTGCCCTGGCCGCTTTCAGATGCCGCTCTTTGACGTGGCCGTAGCCGCGAATATCCTCCGGGATGCCGGCGATTGCGACCGCCTTCGACAGATTGTCCGCATTCAATTTTGGTAACAGCGCCGCGACAGTTTGGCGATATTCCCTGATCAGCGCGCGCTCGGTCTTGCGTTCCTCGGTATAACCGAAGATATCCAGCGCGGTGCCGCGCAGCGACTTTAGTTTGGCCAGTACGCCGAATGCCTTCATCATCCAAGGGCCGAATTCCTGCTTGATCAGGCGGCCCTTGTCATCGCGTCTGGCCAGCAATGGCGGCGCGAGATGAAACCTGATCCTGTAATCGCCTTCGAACATGCCTTCAATCTTGTCGCTGAATGCGCGGTCAGTGTACAGGCGCGCGACTTCGTACTCGTCCTTGTAAGCCATCAGTTTGAACAGGTAGCGAGCCACTGCCTCGGTCAGGCGCAGCGGTTTTGCCGTATCGCCGAGTTTGCTTTCCGCGGCGCGCACCTGTTCGACGAAATCGCGGTACTGCCGCGCATACCCGGCATTTTGATAGTCAGACAGGAACCCGACGCGCCTGGCAATGAGTTCGTTGAGGCTAGGTGCACGCTTGAACTCGATTACCTGAGCCGGTGCGCTGGCTTTGACCAGCTTTTCCACCGATGCAAAATCATGCGCCGCAGTGCGCCCCCAGACAAAGGCCTGCCTGTTGAATTCGACCGATACCGCGTTCAATTCGATCGCTTTGACGATCGCCGCCTCCGATAGCGGCACCCAGCTTTTTTGCCAGGCATACCCGAGCATGAACATGTTGGTCGCGATGGTGTCGCCCATCAATGCGGTAGCGATCTTGCCGGCATCGACAAAATCGACGCGGTCGCTGCCGCAGGCGGTCCGGATGTCGTTTTCGGCGGCTGTCCCCGGATATTGCCAGTCGGGGTTTCTAACGAATGCGGCAGTCGGTGCGCCGGTCGCATTGACCGCCGCATGCGTGCGGCCTTCCCCCATGCGCGACAACGCATCGCGGCTGGCGGTGACGATCACGTCGCAACCGATCACCAGATCTGCCGCGCCGGTGCCGACCCGTGTTGAATAAATCTGGTCGGGACGATTGGCCAGCCGCACATGAGACATTACCGGTCCGCCCTTTTGCGCAAGACCGCTCATGTCGAGTACCGAGCAACCCTTGCCTTCCAAGTGCGCAGCCATCGCCAGGATTTGGCCGACCGTGATGACGCCTGTGCCGCCGATGCCGGTGACTAGAATTCCGTATGGATGTTCGGTGGCTGGAATTTTGGGTGCAGGTAAATTGGCCGCCCTACCCCCTTCCCGGCCTTCTCCTTGGGAGGAAGAAGTAACGCTGGTTCTTTTTGGTTTTTTCAAGGTGCCGCCTTCCACGGTAACGAAGCTCGGACAAAATCCCGTGACGCAGGAAAAATCCTTGTTGCAGGATGACTGGTTGATTTGCCGCTTGCGGCCGAATTCGGTTTCCAGCGGTTCCACCGACAGACAGTTCGACTGCACGCTGCAATCGCCGCAGCCTTCACATACGGCTTCATTGATGACGGCACGCTTAGCCGGATCCGGGTATTCGTTGCGTTTGCGGCGCCGCCGTTTCTCCGACGCGCAGGTCTGATCATAAATCATTGCCGACACGCCTTTGACTTCGCGCAATTCGCGCTGTACCGCATCGAGTTCGCTGCGGTGACGGATCGTGACGCCGGGCGCCCAGTTGGTGTGGTCCGGATATTTGTCCGGCTCGTCGGTAACGACAATGATCGGATTCACGCCTTCGGCCGCGATCTGGCGCGAAAGCATCGCCGGGTCGAGCGGTCCGTCCACCGTCTGGCCGCCGGTCATCGCAACCGCATCGTTGTAGAGAATCTTGTAGGTCATGTTGACCTTCGCTGCGACTGCCGCGCGAATCGCGAGCAAGCCGGAGTGAAAATAAGTGCCGTCACCAAGATTGGCGAACACATGCTGCTCGCTGGTAAACGGCGCCTGCCCGATCCAGGTGGTTCCTTCCGCTCCCATGTGCGTAAAAGTCGCGGTTTCGCGGTCCATCCACAGTGCCATATAGTGGCAGCCGATGCCGGCCAGCGCGCGACTGCCTTCCGGCACTTTGGTCGATGTATTGTGCGGACAGCCTGAACAGAAATGCGGAATCCTGTCCCTGGCCGGATCGGGTATGGTGCCGGCGTTCAGCACCGCTTCCTTGGCTTCCAGATAGGCGATGCGTTCCCTGACGCGCTGCTCGATTGGATGGCCGGCGAAATATCTGGAGATGCGGGTTGCAATTGCGCGAGCGATTTGCGCCGGGTTCAATTCATAGGTCGCAGGCAACAGCCAGTCGCCGTGCCCTTCATGATGGATATTGCTCCATTCGCCGGTATCGTCGAACTTGCCGACCACCCGCGGCCGCACGTCGTCGCGCCAGTTGTACAATTCTTCCTTCAGCTGGTATTCCAGGATCTGGCGCTTCTCTTCGACTACCAGAATTTCATCCAGCCCTTGCGCAAACTGGCGTACCCCTTCGGCCTCCAGCGGCCATGTCATGCCGACCTTGTACAGGCGAATGCCGATATCGCGTGCAACATGTTCATCGATGCCCAGATCGTCCAGCGCCTGGCGCGTATCGAGATACGACTTGCCGGCGGTAACGATGCCGATGCGGGCGTGCGGGCTGTCCCAGATAATTTGATTCAGCTTGTTGGCGCGCGCATAGGCCAGCGCGGCGTACCACTTGTAATTATTCATCCGCGCTTCCTGATCGAGCACGGCATCCGGCCAGCGGATGTTCAAGCCACCGGCCGGCAATGCAAAATCGGCCGGCATCGCAATGTGCACGCGATCCGGGTCAAGATCGACCGATGCTCCCGATTCGACGATGTCTGTCACGCATTTCATCGCGACCCACAAGCCGGTGTAGCGGCTCATGGCCCAGCCATGCAAACCGTAATCGAGATACTCCTGCACCGACGACGGATACAGTACCGGGATACCGCAGGCTTTTAAAATATGTTCGCTCTGGTGCGCAGTGGTCGACGATTTGGCAGCATGATCGTCGCCTGCCAATACCAGCACGCCGCCATGCCGCGCGCTGCCCGCCATGTTCGCATGCTTGAATACATCGCCGCAGCGATCCACGCCCGGCCCCTTGCCGTACCACATCGAGAACACGCCGTCGTACTGCGCACCGGGAAACAGGTTGACTTGCTGCGTGCCCCATATACTGGTAGCCGCCAGGTCTTCGTTTACGCCGGGATGGAACTTGATGTGATGTGTATCGAGATGCCGCTTTGCCTTGGCAGCGGTCTGATCGACGCTGCCCAGCGGCGAGCCGCGATATCCGGTAATGAAACCGGCGGTATTCAAGCCGGCGCGCATGTCACGCTGCCGTTGCAGCATAGGCAAGCGAATGATCGCTTGTGTACCGGTAATAAAGGCACGGCCCCGCTCGAGCGTATATTTGTCGTTCAGGGAAATATCGTCGGCCAGACGGCGCTGCCCGGGTAGTAGAGGTGCGTTCATTCTGTCTCCAAGCCAAAAATCGTGTCTTTGGGTGCGGTAGTGTCGCTGTCAAACTTATTCGCTTCGTGGGCGAATCGTTTTCGTTCTGACATGTGACACGTTAGCACAGAGGCGCATCTCACTCAATGCTCGCTGCAGCAACCACATCGCCTCAGGATAACGTCCAACCATGGGTAACAGGTGTAACAGCGGGTAACTATGGTCGTGAAATTCGCAGTAACGCCGTTAAATCGAAGTACGCCGCCTTGGCTACGATTAATGGAGAATTACCATCATGCAATCACGAATTTTATTTGCCGTAATCGCCGGATTATTTGCAACCGGCGTCACTTATGCGCAACCGGCGCCCGCAGGAAGTGCACCGCCGCCGTCGCCTGACAAGGACATGAAGATGCAGCGGCATTTCGCTCAGCTCGATAAAAACGGCGACGGTGCCATCAGTCGCGATGAAGCGGCCGGGCATAAGGCATTAGCCGGGCATTTCGACGAAATGGACGCGGACAAGGACGGCAAGCTGACTCGGGAAGAGATGCAGGCGTACCGCGCATCGATGCATGGCAAGCACATGGCGAAATTCGATGAAAAATTCAAGGCAGCCGACAAGGACGGCGATGGCGCACTGACCAAAGCGGAAGCCGATGCGGCCAAGATGCCGGGCCTGGTGAAGCATTTCGAACAGATCGACATCAACAAGGATGGAAAAGTCACGAAGGAAGAAATGCAAGCGGCGCACACTGCAATGCGGGACAAGCATCGTGAGCGCATGGCACAGTTCGAAGAACGGTTCAAGGCAGCAGACAAGGATGGCGACGGTGCGCTGACCAAGACCGAAGCCGAGGCCGGCAAATTGCAGCACATTGCGCAGCACTTCGATAAAATCGATGCCAACAAGGATGGCAAGGTTACTCGCGAAGAATTGCGTGCCGGCATGGGCGGCAACCAGAGGCAGTAACGCTTCTGCCAGCCGCGACTTGACCAGGTTGCCCATACCCAGTACGGACGTCGCGTCCTTCGACAGGTAGCAACCAGGACTGGTTGCGGATTCCGCGGGAAAATGCGGAATCCGATTTTTCAGCAGTGGATATCAATCCCGGCTTGGTCAAAGCAGATCGCAGATACGGCGACGGCGCCTGCCTGGGAACTTATTCAGCAAAAAATGATTGCCGGCTACGGCCCGCAATCATTTTTCCTTGTCACGGAACGGTCCGGTGCGGGAAAGGTTTTCCAGATATTTGGCCGCCATGCGGGTATTGGACTTGAATGCGTAATCCAGTGCAGCGACTTGTTCCTCGACTGCTTCCTGCAAAACGCTGGCCGGATTGGCCGGGTACAGGGTCAGATAGGCATCCGCCTCGTTATGCACGCGATGGATTTCCATGCCGGCCTTTTTGGCAATATGGATCATCGTTTGGTTGGATGCCAGGCAGTGCATGTACAGCGTATCCACATCGGCATTGCGGCAATGAATCGCAGCCCTCTCGAACAACTTGGTGCCGATGCCCATTCCGCGCGCCGATGCCGAAACCGACAAGCCGAATTCGGCAACCCGTTCCTTGACGGTGGCGTTGCTGACTAATGGCAGCGCTTCACGGGGTGCAAATGCAAGGTGACCGACACCAACCAGGTTGAACTTGCTGTCATAGACACCAAACACCGTGTCGCGCGCAAAATTCATCCTTTGCACATACCTGGTAATCAACTCGTCCGACAATCTTGTCCCGAAGCGCAACAAACGGTCGCTATCGTCCAATCCGAGAAAATGCATCAACAGATGCCGGCGGTCACGTTCGGACAATTCCTTGACCCGCACAGTAAACTTTCCCGTATCACCTCCGCCGCCTGCGAAGTCGGAAAAAGCGGCAGCAAATAAATCAGTCGGGTTCATGATAGCTCCTCTGTAAATGCACCCATGCTGCAATGCACAAATCGATTGTAGGCCATATCCGCGACTTATTCCAGACAGAGCTAAAAAATGACGGCAGCTTGCATCACAAAAGTTGTTTAGCTACTACCATTGCCGCCGCTGCAACATAGACGTAGATAAAGACAGCTTGAAAAGCCATTCATGCACCGTGACGTCGCGCGCTGCGGACGCCGCCAATAGAACACTTGGAAGGATGCGGTGCTTGATTACACCATGATCGAACGACGCGAACAGTTAACCACTCCTCTTTGCCGGTCTGTTCCAGGGAGTTGGCCTGCTGTTCCAGACCATGCATATGCTGCATGGGCGAGCGACAAATGCGTCCCGATTATTGTTCGACATTTCATTGACGAAAGTAATCTTGAATATTACACAACATTACAAGCCATGCCGATCCTCAAAACAGCTGGTTCCGGAAAAATTGATTCAATACCGGGAATAACGAAAAGGATACCGCAAAGTGTGTGATATACGTCATATTTATAACAACAATGCTTGTCGGCAACTTAAATCCGGGTTATTAATTGCCATGGTGCAACAAATATCATTTACCATCTATTTCTGCTGACGTAAAAATAGAGCCACTACACTAAGGAACGATTCATGATCAAAAATTGGCGCACACTGCTTGCCGCGCTGCTGCTTGCAAATATGACAATGCCGGCTTCGGCAGAAGAAGGGGTTACCGACAGTACAATTCTGATCGGCCAGTCCACCGGTGTAACCGGGCCCATTGCCGAAATCTGCAAGGATTTGATCGATGGCGCCAATGCCTACATCGATGATGTCAATAAACATGGCGGCGTCCATGGCCGCAAGATTGTCATGCGCGTTCGGGATGACAAGCTCGACGCCAAAACGACTGGCATCAATGCGGAAAAGTTCATTAAAGAGGATCACGTGTTTGCGCTGTTCCAGAGCCGCGCCACGCCGCATACCGAAGCGATGTTGCCGATCATGGTTGCCAACGGCGTGCCGCTGGTGGGTCCCAGCACCGGTGCGGCGATCTTCCATACGCCGGTCAATCACTTGCTGTTCAATGTGCGCGCCAAATATCAAGATGAAGTGCGCAAGGGGATTGAACAATTCACCACGGTCGGCGTCACCGGCATCGGTTTGCTGTATGTCGATGATACATTCGGGTACGATGCGCTGGAAGGCTTCAACAAAGCCATGGCGGAGCGCAAGATAGTGCCCTACATTGTCGCCAAATATGACCGGGTCAAGCCCAATGTGGACGAAACTGTCGCTGCGCTGACGAGGGCCAATCCGAAGGCGCTAATCATCGTCGGTCCGCCACAGCACACCCCGGCGTTAATCAAGGGGATTCGCGCAACAGGCAGCCAGATGCAAATCATGTTGTTGTCGAACCATTCTTCGCGAACGCTGGCCACGGATCTGGGGCCGACCGGCGTCGGCGTGATCGTATCGCAAATCACGCCCCCACCGCATCTGATATCGAGCGCACTGGGCCAGGAGTTCAAGGCCTTGACCAAGGGGACGGAGGTCGCCCCATCGTACGCGGCGATGGAAGGTTTCATCTCTGCCAAGGTAATGGTGGAAGGCTTGCGGCGCGCAGGCCGCAATCTGACGCGCGAAGGCTTCATCCGCGGACTGGAGTCGATGAAGAAAGTCGATCTGGGCGGCGTGATGGTGAGTTACGGCCCGGACGACCATTCCGGCAGCGAATTTGTCGAACTGACGATGATCGACAAGCAAGGACGCTTCATACGCTGACAGTTTCCATTCGATAGCTTGCAGGCCGGCGCGGCAAACAGGATCTGCTGACGCAGAAATAGAATCACTACACCAAGGAGATGATTCATGACCAAAAATTGGCGCACACTGCTTGTCGCGCTGCTGCTTGCGAATACGACAATGCCGGCCTCGGCGGAAGAAGGGGTTACCGACAGCACAATTCTGATCGGCCAGACCACCGGTGTAACGGGGCCCTTTCCCGAACTCATCAAGGAAATGATCGACGGCGCCAATGCCTACATCAGCGATGTCAACAAGCATGGCGGCGTCCATGGCCGCAAGATTGTCATGCGCGTTCGGGATGACAAGGGAGATGCCAAAACAACTGCCATCACTGCGGAAAAACTGATTAAAGAAGATCATGTGTTTGCGCTGTTCCAGAACCGCGGCACGCCGCATACCGAAGTGATATTGCCGATCATGGCTGCCAACGGCGTGCCTCTGATGGCTCCCAGCACCGGCGCCGCAATCTTCCATACGCCGGTCAATCGCCTGCTGTTCAATGTGCGCGCCAAATATCAGGATGAAGTGATCAGGGGGGTAGAGCATTTCACCACGGTCGGCGTCACCGCCATCGGCATGCTACATGTCGATGATTCATTCGGGCGCGATTCGCTGGAAGGTTTTAACAAAGCCATGGCGGAGCGCAAACTGGTGCCCTACATCATCGCCAAATTCGACCGGGTCAAGGCCGATGTGGATGGCACTGTCGCTGCGCTGATGAGGGCCAATCCGAAGGCGGTGATCATCGTCAGCCCGCCGCAGCACATCGTGCCATTGATCAAGGCAATTCGCGCAACAGGCAGCCAGATGCAAATCATGACGCTGTCGAACACTTCTTCCCAGGCATTGGCCAAGGATCTGGGGCCGGCCGGCGTCGGCGTAATCGTATCGCAAATCACTCCTCCACCGCATTTGATATCAAGCGGACTTGGCCAGGAGTTCAAGAACCTGACCATGGGATTGGGCGTCGCCCCATCGTACGCGGCAATGGAAGGCTTCGTCTCTGCCAAGGTGCTGGTGGAAGGCTTGCGGCGCGCAGGCCGCAATTTGACGCGCGAAAGCTTCATCCGCGGACTGGAAACGATGCAGAAATTCGATCTGGGCGGATTGATGGTGACTTACGGCCCGGACGACCATACCGGCAGCGAATTTGTCGAACTGACGATGATCAACAAGGACGGACGCTTCATACGCTGACAGGGTCCATTCGATAGGTTCCAGGCCTGCGCACCGGAGACTGTCATCGTGTTTCCGAGCTCTGGCGTTGCATTCCCTGTGACCGAAGGGAATGCAACGCCACCGCCGATCGCTGCCTCTAAAGTCGCCTGCATCGCTGTTGCTCTACGCGGTCCGGCGACGTCTTTCAATATCACTGCTGCAACCGGTTCATTATCGAGTGGCTGGATGCAGCAGATGATCCTGTAACACTCCCTTGATTACCGGCGTAGCGCCGAAGGCGGCAGCCTGTCAAATGTCTTGCGCAGAAGAATCGGTGCCGGCAACGTTGATGCCGCCAACGGCAGCGATGCGTGCCGCGCGAACGGCTTCGGAAATCCGCTGCGGCTGGTCGAGGTAACCTTGTGCGATCTCGCCTGCATTGACCGTTTGCGCGGCTTTCAATGCAGACTGCAGATACGCGGCTTGCGGAAACGGCTTGTCGGCAAAGCCGGTACGCCCTCGATGATCGCACTCCGACGCATGCAACATGTCGACAAACCGCTGCGGCTTGCGAAATGCATCGCACCGCTCCAGCAACGCGACGATCGTGCCGGCGCGCAGCTCCAGTGCGCGGCCGACATTGCCATGCTCGCGCGCCGTCATCAATGCCAGGTCGCGGCATTCATTCGGAATTTTCAAGCGCCGGCATACCGTATCGACCAGCTTCGCGCTGCGCGCTTCATGTCCGTGATGGCGCGGCCATTCCGCAGGCGATGTCGTACCTTTGCCGAGATCATGCATCAGCGCGGCAAACCGGATCGGCAATGCATGATTTTGCCGTGCTGCGACATCGACCACCATCATGACATGCACGCCGGTGTCGATTTCGGGATGGTACTTTTCCGGCTGCGGCACACCCCACAGTGCATCGAGTTCCGGCAGCATGCGCGCCAAGGCGCCGCATTCGCGCAATACATCGAACATGCGCGACGGTTTCGCTTCCATCAAGCCGCGCGCCAGTTCCTGCCATACCCGTTCCGGCACCAATGCATCGATTTCACCTGCGTCCACCATCCGCCGCATCAATGCCATGGTTTCCGGCGCAATGGTGAAATCGGTGAAGCGCGCAGCAAATCGCGCTACCCTCAGAATGCGCACCGGATCTTCCGCAAATGCGGATGATACATGGCGGAATATTTTTCCCTGCAAATCCTTTCGGCCGCCGAATGGATCGAGCAGCGTTCCGTCCTCGGCCTGCGCAATCGCATTGATCGTCAAATCACGCCGAACCAGATCCTCCTCCAGCGTGACATCGGCGGCGGCATGAAATACAAATCCCTTGTAACCCGGCGCAGTTTTCCTCTCGGTGCGTGCCAGCGCGTATTCCTCATGCGTATCCGGATGCAGAAACACCGGAAAGTCCTTGCCCACCGGCGTGAATCCTTGCGCAATCATCTGATCGGGGGATGCACCGACGACGACATAATCGCGGTCCTGCACCGGCAAACCGAGCAGCTGGTCGCGCACCGCACCGCCGACGACATAAATTTTCATTATTTTCCGGAATAAGATCAGGGCAAATCCGTTGGAACAAATCCTTTCGGTGCTATCGCGCCCAGGCGCGCCTTGAGCGATTGCGGCTTGTTTTCGAACAGCGCTGCATAGTAAGTCGCATTCGACAACACATTTTTCACATAACCGCGGGTTTCGGTAAACGGGATGGATTCCGCAAAAATCGCTCCTTCGACCATGCGGGTAAGCGTCGCACGCCATTCACGCGGACGCCCGGGACCGGCATTGTACGCGGCAGTCGCCAGTGCCTGCGAACCGTCCAGATCGTTCAATACCATGTTCAAATAATTTGCGCCGAGCACAATATTGGTGTTTACATCCTCGATCTTGCCGGACTTGAAGTCGTTCATGCCGATTTTGCGGGCGACATACCGCGCCGTCGTCGGCATCAGTTGCATCAGACCCGATGCGCCGGCCTGCGAACGTGCCGTCATGACGAAACGCGACTCTTGGCGGATCAACCCATACACCCACGCTTTATCGAGACCGAGCGACTGCGTCGTTGCATGCATGATGTCGTTAAACGGTGCCGGGAAACGCTGTGTGAAATCGACCTCGATCCTGGTGCGGTCCGAAGTATGCACCATGCGGTCGAGCACATTGCTTTGCCGGGCAAACTCGGCTGCCGCCAGATGCTGGCGCTCGTTCATTTTGCGCAGCTGCCAGTTCCATTCCCGCGTCCCTTCGAAACGCAAATTCAATTCGAAAAATTTGAAGGCGCGAAGAAATCCGCTGTTTTTCGCCATGACGGCAATCTCGTCCTGGCTGGGCGGCAATGCCTGCTGCGGAATCGTGATTTTATGGCCCAGCTCTTCCAGCGCGAGTTGGCCATAGAAATTCGTCTGGTTTGTGATCGATTGAAACAACCGCTCGGCTTGCTCTGTTTCGCCTTGCTCCTTCAGTGCGCGCGCCAGCCAGTAAATCCACGTGGGATCGCTCCGCAACGCAGGTGGCATTGCATCAATTGCGGACTTGACCAGCTTCCAGTCCCCGGCCCGCAACGCCGCGCGCACCTGCCATTGGTGACCTTCGGCCGACAGCGGAGCTCCTGTTGCCTTGCGCCAATAATCGACAGCGTCGGGAGCGACTACGAGCGAGGCCTGGAGCGCGATTTGCGCCCATCCGAGCGCCTGCTCCTGCGGCGTCAACTTCGGTATTGCATTAACCAGCGCATTGGCCGCCTGCCCCGGACTGGTTTTGGCGAGCCGCCCTAAGGCAATGACAAACAACTCATGCGCCGTGCGATTGGCGCCTGCGCCGCCGGCCAGCACCCGCGCCGGTTTGTCGATCGCCTGTGCCACCAGGTTTTCCGGGGCATCGGCAAGCGCTGCCACCTGCCGGACAAGTTTAACGTTATTGAATTCCGCGGCCAGCCGGATTTGCGACCACAGGTCGTCGGCATTGAATTGTTCGTTTTGCACCAGCGTGGTAATCAGCGCCGGGCAGGCATCCCCATAATCCTTCGGCGATACCAGCAGGACACGCGCCTCTTTGGCAACATTTTGTCCCTTGCCCGCTTTAGACATCAGCACATAACATTTCAATTGCGTGTCGTCGTTCAACTCGAATTGCGGATATTGCTCGTCGAAGGTGACCCAGTCGCCGGCTTTACCCAGTTCAAGCAGCCAGTCATTGCGCAACCGGTCGGCAATCGCGCTGCCGTTATAGCGTGCCAGGAAACCGCGGATTTCCGCGACCGGCGCATCCTTCACACGCGGCTTGAGCCGGTAATAGTCGACATACGACGGAATCGGATAATCGGTCAGGCGCGATGCCAGATCAATTGCCTGTACCGCATCGTCGCGCTGCGCAGCATCGCGCAGCGCCAAAAAGGTATCGTCATCGGCGGACTTCGCTGCAGGCTGTTGCGCATGCGCCGCAGGCAACAACCAAGCCGCCGACGCAGCCGCAAGCAGAACGCCGGCGATCCATTTCTTTACAGACATCAATTTACGACCCTATCTTGTACAATTCCTCAGTCGCCTAGAATAGCACGTGAATAGCACGTAATCCCGGATACTTCATGCCGGAAGTCGAACACAAAAATGTCTTTGAAACCATGTTGAGCAAAACTGATTTGCGCCGCGCGCTGATCGTAAAACGATCGGCGATCAGTGCCGAACTGCGCACGCAGTGGGACGCGTCGATCGGCGCGCAATTGATCGCCTGGTGGAATGCGCACCCGGTGCAAACATTGGGAGTCTATTGGGCAATACGAGGGGAACCGGATTTGCGCGATGCCTATGCCGAATTGACAATGCGCGGCGTACAGCTGGCATTGCCGGTTGTCGTTGGTGACAGTGCACCTCTTGAATTCGCCGCCTGGCAACCCGGGGAAGACCTGGTAAAAGACAGCTTCGGAGTAGCGGTGCCCGCCGTTCGCCGCCTGGTATGGCCCGATGCAGTATTGGCACCTTGTGTCGGCTTCAACGCGCAGCGCAGCCGCCTGGGTTACGGCGGCGGATTCTATGATCGCACTCTGGCGCGAGCGCCGCGTCCGCTTGCCATCGGCATTGCCTACGCATGTACGCTGACTGCATTCGATGCCGCCGCGCACGATATCGCGCTGGATGAGATCATCACCAATGCGCCCACCTGAACCTGCTGCCGGGATAGGCTCTTAGCGAGATAAATTCAGCCTGCGGCATATTGCCGTCGTGGCAGCAGCCTGATTCAATGTATAAAAATGCAATCCGGGTGCGCCGCCCACCAGCAGACGCTCACACAGTTTCGTCACCACATCGAGGCCGAAAGCGCGGATGGATTCGGTATCGTCACCGAAACTCGCCAGTTTCAAACGAACCCAGCGCGGAATTTCCGCTCCACACATATCGGAAAAACGCATCAGCTGCGAGTAATTCGTAATCGGCATGATGCCCGCGACGATCGGTACCGACACGCCGACCTTGTGCGCATCTTCCAGGAACTGGAAATAGGCATCGGGGTTATAAAAATACTGGGTGATGGCCGCGTTGGCGCCGGCCTGCACCTTGCGGGCAAAATTTTTCAGGTCGTCCTGCGGCGATTTTGCCTGTGGATGTGTTTCCGGGTAAGCCGCCACTTCAATGTGAAACCAGTCGCCGGTTTCGTTGCGGATGAACTCAATCAGTTCATTGGCATAACGAAATTCGCCTGATGCAAAGCCGATTGCGCCATAACCGCTCGGCAAATCGCCGCGCAATGCAACCAGCCGCTTGATTCCGTGCGCCTTGTATTCCGCCAGTATCGCACGCAGGCTTTCGCGCGAACTTCCGAGGCAGGACAGGTGCGGCGCCGCATCGTATCCTTCGCGCCGGATTTCAAGCACGGTATCGAGCGTGCCCTTTTGGGTCGAGCCGCCGGCGCCGAACGTGACCGAGAAATATTTCGGTTGCAGTTGAGCCAGCTGCGCGCGCGTGATGCGCAATTTTTCTACGCCTTGGGGCGTCTTGGGCGGGAAAAACTCGATGCTGAAATTTTTCATTTTATTTGTCGGGACAGAGTACCGCTGCTCTTCACTCTGCTCCTCAATATTGACGATTATTTTTTAATTTTAATAAAAGCGCGGACAACGCCCACGAGATAATGCTGTACAACAATGCGCCGCCGACTGCGGACCAAAACCCGGCAACATGGAAACCCCTGACCAAATTTGCAACCGCCCAGAACATCAAGCCATTGATGACCAGGATAAACAATCCCAAAGTCAGCACCGTCACAGGCAAGGTCAGCAACACCAGGATCGGACGGACCAAAGTATTGACCAGGCCGAGCACCAAGGCTGCGACCAGGGCACTCGTGACATTATCGACTTCTACCGAACGCATCAGGTACGACACGGCGAGCAACGCAACCGTATTGATGAGCCAGGTAATCAGCAGATGCATGACGTACCCCTTTTATCTTCGGTATTGAAAGGCCGCTCCGGACAAGCCGACTGGTCGATGCCGGAGCGGTGCCGTTCCTGCTTTGCCTTACTTGCTTGCTTGTTTAATACCGATAATGCTCGGGCTTGTACGGCCCAGTCTTTTGCACACTGATATATGCAGCTTGCTCATTCGTCAGTTCGGTCAATTGCGCATTCAGTTTTTTCAACTGCAGGCGTGCGACCTTTTCATCCAAATGTTTCGGCAAGGTATACACCCCGACTGGGTACGCCGCGGTATTGACGTACAACTCGATTTGCGCGATGGTCTGGTTTGCGAACGACGAGCTCATCACATACGATGGATGACCTGTGCCGCAACCCAGGTTCACCAGGCGCCCTTCGGCCAGCAGGATGATGCGTTTTCCGTCAGGGAAAATCACGTGATCGACCTGCGGCTTGATGTTTTCCCAGGTGTATTTCTTGAGCGCCGCGACTTCGATCTCATTGTCGAAATGGCCGATGTTGCAGACAATCGCCTGGTCTTTCATCTTCAGCATGTGCGCGTGCGTGATCACATGGTAATTGCCGGTCGCGGTGACGAAGATGTCGGCATGTTCAGCCGCATAATCCATCGTCACCACGCGATACCCTTCCATCGCTGCCTGCAATGCGCAAATCGGATCGATCTCGGTCACCCACACTTGTGCCGATAACGCGCGCAGTGCCTGCGCCGAGCCCTTGCCCACATCGCCGTAGCCGGCTACCACCGCCACCTTGCCGGCAATCATCACGTCGGTAGCGCGTTTGATGCCGTCGACCAGCGATTCACGGCAGCCGTACAGATTGTCGAACTTGGATTTGGTGACCGAATCGTTGACATTGATGGCCGGGAATGCGAGCTTGCCTTCCTTGTGCATCTGGTACAAACGATGGACGCCGGTAGTGGTTTCTTCGGTCACGCCCTTGATTTCCGCCAGGCGCTTCGAATACCAGCCCGGCTGGTTCGCCAGACGTTTTTTGATCGAATTGAACAGGCAGATTTCTTCTTCGGAACTTGGCTTGCTCAATACCGATGCATCTTTTTCGGCGCGCGTGCCGAGATGCAGCAGTAATGTCGCATCGCCGCCATCGTCCAGGATCATGTTTGAATATTGCTGCGCACCCTGCTCGGTATCCGGCCATTCGAAAATGCGGTGCGTGAATTCCCAGTAGTCGTCGAGCGATTCACCCTTGAACGCGAATACCGGCGTGCCGGCGGCGGCAATCGCGGCTGCCGCATGGTCTTGCGTCGAATAGATGTTGCATGAGGCCCAGCGCACTTTCGCGCCGAGCGCTTCGAGCGTCTGGATCAGCACCGCAGTCTGGATCGTCATATGGATCGAACCGGTGATACGGGCGCCTTTCAGCGGCTGCCGGGCGGCGAACTCTTCGCGAATCGCCATCAGGCCAGGCATTTCAGTCTCGGCGATCTTGATCTCTTTGCGGCCCCAATCGGCAAGGCCGAGGTCTGCAACGAAATAATCCTGGGACGGGGAATTTGAGGATTTCAATGCTACGGCGCTCATCACGCCCTCCTTTCGTTAGAAAAAAAGTAACGTGAGCGCAGTTGCTGTATTGACTGTATCAAGCCTGGCAGAGTCTGTAACCTGTCGCAACGCTCCTTGATACGCCGTTATTTTAATCCAAAAATGGAGCGAAACGTTACTTTTCACGTTGCAATATCCGTATGCCAAACCAGATCAACACATAACAGATGCCCATCAATGCTCCGTACAGATGCGCGACCGCCACCACCGGGCCGCCTATCGTTTGCTCGGTACGGACAGATGGCCCGTAACGGAATTCCAGCGCAAGCTTTGCAACCAACAAGACCATGCCGATCGCGCAAATGCAACGGGACATGGGCCAACGCGCCGGCAACATTTTCCATCCTGACGACGCCTCTGTAGACAGTGCATCGGAATGTATCGTCAATAGCGACCAGCCACCCAGTGCACAGCCTGCCCAGATTCCATGCAATGCGCCGGACAATCCGGCATACCAGGCCAATTCTGGATGAAGCCAGTACAACAGCCCGCTTACTCCAACCGCTGCCGCACCGAACAGGCCCAGCGCGTGAATATGCGGCATCCGGTTCCACAACAATTCGCAAAGCAGGAACAGGCCGAGTAAATTGAAAAGCAGGTGCGGCGTATTCAGATGCACGAAATGGGCGGTCAGCACACGCCACGCCTGGCCTGACGACAAGCCTGCGCGATCGTAGCGGAAATGCGCCAGCCCGTCCGGCCAATAGGTCAAGGCAAGTGCGCACAAGGAAACACCCAGGCAGAGCAGCCATTTGCTCTGCCTGGCTTCGGGTGCAACTAATGGCGGTTGCGATTTCAAAGTTACTTGCCAGACCTTTTGAACGCCCGGTGCATCCGCATGCACGCTGCCAGCAACGCCAGTGCAAATAGTGATTTGTCGTCCAGACTTCCGCCACCGGATGACGGACGGGCAACCACCGTGATCGTCACATTGCCTTGCGTGCTATCGAAACTGTCGCTGGCGTAATAGGTCAACGTGTAAGTCCCTGACGGTGCCGCATTCGGCCAATTGAATACGCCTGTTGCCGGATCCAGAGTGGCATCCCCGGATGGCAGCGGTTCCATTCGGAAAACCGGCGTGTCGCCATCAGCGTCGGTTGCGCCAACCGTGAAGCTGAGGGTATCGCCCGCCATCACGGTCTGGTCCGCTATGGCAGTCAACACCGGCGCGGAGTTGACCCTGACCGTTGCCGTGGCAGTGCCGATCTTCCCGGCGCTGTCGGTAACCGTGTGCTTGAATGAATAGGTACCTGTCATGGGCGCGGTAAATGTGGCATTGCTTGTAGCCGCGCCTGCGATTGCGCCGACTGCAGCGCCCGCTTGTTGGACCCACTCATAACTAGCGATCTGGCGTGGTGCTGTATCGGTGCTCGAAAGCGAAACTGCCGCATTCGGTGCGACAACCTGGTAGGCGTTGGTCAGGCTGACTATCGGCGCCAGATCGAGGGTTTTATTCAGCGCTGCCAGCGCGTCCAGCAGGCCTTCCCCGCACAGCCCGATGTAATGGCTGTCGGTACAAATTGTGCCATCCGGATGCGGACGAGACGAGGATTGCAAATAAGACTTGATTTGGGCGGGCGTCAGCGACGGATTTTTTGACAGCATCAGCGCCACCACACCGGAAACGTGCGGCGCCGCCATGCTGGTGCCTATTTTTGCGCTGTAGCTGTCAGCCACCGGAGTAGTCGTGCCGGTGTTCGACAACGAATAGACTCCGGGTCCGTTGGCAGATGCGAATGCGGTGCAGCCGGCGGAGAACGACCCGCAGCCTCCGCCCGGAGCGCTGATTGCGGTATGGGTACCGATATTGGCGTAACTGGCATTGTCGCCGTCGATTGCATGCGCGGTGACGGCGATCACACCCATGCAGTTTGCAGGCTGGCCGACAGCGACAGAACCGCTATTGCCGGCGGCTACCACGATCACTTTACCCCTGGCAACGATGTCCGATACGGCATATTGAAACGTGTTGGAGCATGCTCCCTTACCGCTCAAACTCATGTTGAGTATTTGCGCGGGATTGGCGTTTGCGGGCGGCGAACCGGCAAACGGAATGCCTGCCGCCCAGCGCATACCGTCCACAATATCCGAGGTAAAACCGCCGCACTTGCCTATCACACGCACCGGCAATAATTTAACCCTGGGTGCAACGCCTGCTCCATGCTGACCTGCCGGACCGGTATTGTCCATCAATGCGGCGATGGTGCCGGCAACATGCGTTCCGTGCCAGCTCGAGCTACTGTCCGAAGTGCCCGCGCCGCACTCGTTTTTTGCTACTCCGTCACCCGGGTCGCTTGCATCGGCGTCGCGGCCGCCATTGTCGTTGGACACATCGGTCCTGGTAATGAAATCGTATCCAGGCAATACCGGGGCAAGGTCCGCATGCTGGCGATAACCGCTGTCCAGCACGGCCACCGTGACAGAAGGATCGCCCACGGTTATAAACCATGCATCCGGCAAGTTGGCGCCTCCTTTGTTGACGCCTGCCGGTGCAAAATAATGCCATTGAGACGAATAGCCTGGGTCGCGGGGAGTAAGCGTTGTAGCCACATGCAGCATGCGGTCCGGCTCCGCCAATTCGACATCGCCGTCATGCATCAGGCGCGCAGCGATAACCCGCGCTTCGGATAACCGGACCGGCTGGTTCAGTTTTACCACATGCGCGTCGCCGGACATTGGGCGCATGATCGCCATCGACACATGGGTGGATTTGTTCAGCCCCCTGGTATCGAATGCTTTCAGTGCGGCGACCAGTTTGTCGCTGCGCCTGGCGCGGTGTTTTACGATCAGGCGCGACACCATTTCTTCATCGGGAGGGCTCGCAGCGGGCGGCGCGCTCTTCTTGAATGTCGCAAACGCCTTCGAATCGGCGGATGCGCCATTGGCTATCGCG
>DASYKE010000226.1:0-13376 GCA_035995725.1 Burkholderiaceae bacterium
GGAATGGCTGCACTTGCTCCTGGTGAGCCTATGGGTCGGTGCCGTCATGGTGTCGGGATGGATGGTCTTGCCGCGCGCTGCAGTTCTCCCAAAAACTGAATGGCGTGCCACGGCGGTTTTCCTGGTATCGCTATCGCTTTCTGCGACCATTGCGCTGACCGGGATAATGGCAACCGGTGCGTATAACGCGTATCGCGGACTGGGGACGTTTGACAACTTGTTTGGGAGCGTCTATGGGTATGTCCTCACAGCCAAGCTTGGTCTTGTCGCCGTGGCAGTCTGTCTTGCGGGATTTAACCGATTTGTCGGCTTTCCCGCAGTAGTGGTTCCAGATCCGCAACAGATGCCGTTACAGGCCGGCATGCGTCGCCTTGTCTTCATTCTCCGTCTGGAATCCCTCGGTTTGCTTGGGGCTCTCATTGCTGCTGCAGTGCTGACGGGCGAGGCGCCGCCGGCCTCGTCCTGATGTGCGGTCAATTCCTGCTATACCGAATCCATCGATTATGCAGTTCTACATCGGCCGCCTCGATTTGTATCGGCTGCAGCTTTTCGCGAATACAAGCCGGCATTATTTTGCCGACGCGGCTTCTGCATTCGTCAAACGGTAATAGAGGCCCATCGGATGGTCTTTCAGCACCGCCAGCTTGCCGCTGACGACGACAGGCTCAAACGTATATTTGATCGGTGTTTTGCTTTGTACCTCGACAACGCCTTCAGGACCTGCCGGCATGCAATACGCGCAAGTGGCTGAATTGACCGAAACCAGAAAGTGCCTTTGTTTTGGCCCCGGGTCCAACGGCATCATGAAACCTTGAATCTTCACTTCTTTGTCGTTCAAGGCAGTGACGTCATTGCTGAAAACAGGGGTGATACGTGACTTGGACTTCGTTTGCTTCACTTGGGCCAAGGTATTCCACGACACCACGCCCTCGATATCTTGCAGTGGCTGCACGTTCGCCATTTGCAAACCGGATGTGGCAGATTGGGCCTGGCCGGCCGGCCCTTGGCCCGCCGCGAAGGCTATCGCGGAACAGGAACACAATAAAAACAATAATGAGCGTAAAAATAATAATGAACGCATGATTTTTCCTTTCAAAACCAGAGTGAGTTGAAGTCAAGAACGGGTTTCTCTTTGAGCCGGGGAACTGGTCGCGCCAGCTAACCCGCTATTCCCCGTGCGAATGTTTCATACCGCAGAGTTTGCCGATTGCGATGCCCTTGCATTCTTTCGCAAGTGCCGCGTGACAGATTTCCTCATCGGTTCCGGCTTCCTTGCATTTGGCGGCAGCCTCGTGTGCCGCAGCGATCTTGCGATGCTGGGCGATTTCTCTTTTCATCTGGGCCGGATCGTCCTCGGCGTGAACAGAAAATGCCAGGGTCATTAATATCAGAAGCAATCGGTATTTCATAAAGTTCCTCCTTGAGAAAATCAGTGCGCCAACGTGGCCGCGATATCGGTGCGATAAGCGCGTATTGCCGGGATCATCGCCGCCGCCAGGCCGACTGCGCCAGTGACGGCCAACAGCCATGATTCGTCTGCTGTCACGATCCAGCCGGACAGCGTTAAATTCTGATCGTCGGACAGCGCATGTCCGAGCACTTCGACGGCCGCATGGCCCAACAGCCAACCCAGCACGGCGCCGGCGATGGCCAATAACAAGCCTTCGAACAGCAATAAGGTGAATAACTTGACGGGCGGGGCGCCCAAGGTACGCAAAATGGCTAGGTCTGTCTTGCGCTCTTCCAATGCGTTGTATAACGCGACGAACATCGACAGTGCGGCAGACGCCAGCACAATCGCCGCGATGCCGCGCAGCACATCCACGCCGACGCCCAGCATGCGGAACAGTTTGGCCGCTTCAAACGCGGGTTGCGCCGCCTGCAGCTCGCTTTGGCTATTGATGAAGCGCGGCATGGTGACGGCGGCCAGCGGCGATGCATATTGCACCAGCAGCGCCGTCAATTCGCGTTCGCTATCCATTGCGGCTTTTTCTTCTTTATCGTCGACATCGATGCCGTTGACGACTTCATGGACTTTCCATACCGATTCGACCGGTGTCAGTACCAGGCGATCGAGCACGGTGCCGGTCGGCTTCAGGATGCCAACGACGGTATACGGCGCACCCTTGTGCTCCTCGCCGCCGCGTGTCAAGCCGTGCGAGCCGGTGAATTGCGCACCCACCGCGGCACCGCTCACGGCTGCCGCTTGCGCGCCGAACACGGCCTGCATCGGCGTGCCGAATAATCGGCCTCGTGCGACTACGCCGCCATAATGATCGATGTAATCCCGGTTGGTGCCAACGATGCGGAAGCCGTTGTAGCTGTCGCCAAGGGCCAGCGGAATCACTTGCTTCACCATGAGATTGTGCGCCAGCAGTGCTTGCGCTGCGAGCGGGATATTGCCGGTGGGAGTGTCCAGGTGATAAATCGATGACAGGATCAGTTGTAGCGGCGAACCCTTGGCGCCGACGACGAGATCGATGCCTTGCGCGTCGCGCAGCGCGCTGTCTTCCAGCTGTTTTGACGCCGAGAGGACGAAAGTCATCATGGCAATGCCGACCGCCATCAACAGCAAGTTCAGTGCAGTCGACAGCGGCTTGTGGCGCAATGACTTGAGTGCCAGCGTAAATGCATTGAGCTGCATCATGCCGCCTCCTTCACAGCAGCAAGGCGCAGCACTTTTGCCGTTGGCAAGGCCGCCAGCACGCGGGCGTCGTGTGTTGCGATGATCAGCGATGCGCCGATGTCTGCCGCTTGCAACATCAGCAAGCCGATGGCTGCGGCGCAGGCGCCATCATCCAGATTCGCAGTGGGCTCATCGGCCAGCAGCAGTTTCGGGCGATTGAACATGGCGCGCGCAATCGCGACGCGCTGTTGCTGGCCCTGGCTCAATTGATGCGGCATCGCGCCGGCCTTGCCAGCAAGACCCAATGCAAGCAACAGCGCGTCGCTACGCGCCGCATCGACGGCTTGTCCGCCGGCATAGGCCGCCAGCAACAGGTTTTCACGTACCGATAAACTCGGCACCAGCGCCAGCTTCTGCGGCAGGAAACCGATTGTTTTTCCGCGCCATGCATCGGCTGCGCGCGGCGCCAGTGCTTTCACATCTGTCCCGGCAACGCGCAGCACGCCTTGTTGCGGATTTAAAATGGCGGCAATCAAATGCAGCAGCGTCGATTTGCCACAGCCCGATGCGCCAAGCAGAATGGCATGTTCGCCCGAGGCGAGATGAAACGCGTCCACCTCTAAAACCGGGGTGGCGTTATAGCGGTAGCTGAGTTGGTCGATATCTAACATAGGATCAATTCAAAAAAATTCGGATTCGGACCTCGATGTGCACCGATTCGAGGCGTCTTGGCTTAGGCAAACGCAATCGCAGCGCCCTGCCGTAACAAGCGGGTCTTCAATCTCAAACTCCAGAATAAATAACGAACGATCGACTCCGGCGAGCAGCGTCAATGCTGCCGTTAATGCCAATAATGCCGACAAGCAGACCAGAAAAAAGAGAGGGGTTAATGACTTGGAGAGAAGACGCGCGGCGGCGCCTGGGAGTGCGGGATGAGGTAGCTCTGTTGTGCTACGAAGAGATAGACGGGTAACGACGCAATCCGGTAATGCAGAATGGTCGGCGATGGCAGTACGTCCGCGCTGACTGGCGGAATTGGAGATGGAACATGCGCAGCAAGATAGCAGCTGACACAGTCCGGCGACTGGTCCGCCAAATCATGACGGTGACATGCAGCACCGATCAATTGCAGAGTAACAATGGTCAAAACAAGCCAATGCAGTAGCCGGTAAAGACCCGCTTTACCGGTTGATCCGCGACTGGAATGTTTGTGACTTAACTGCATTGCGGACAAATGCCCTTAATCAAGGTTTGTTTTTTTGACCGGCGATTTAGCTTGATCAACAGCATACGGAAACAAAGTACGGAAACAAAGTCGTAAACGCAACTTAGTTGCTGAATGGCAACGTCAAACGTGATTTTATTCATGTTTCATGCGCATGAGCCGGCGCCGGTTGCGGCAGCGACGTTTTGCACCCATTGGAAAATATCGGGCAGGATTCACGGCCTTTTTCATCGCCTTTGCGAACCAAACCGGTTCAAGCCTCTCTACCATGAAAGGCGATGTGTCTCCCGCACCATCGATTGTTGCGCATCGAAACAGGCCGGGATCGCCGTCAGTCCGAATTTCAGGATGGTTGTCACGTTAAATCCATGCACCCATCGTCGTGGAGGGATCACATGATCACCAAAGGATTGCTTGTTCGAATGGAAGCCAGGCCAGGCGTGGACGCCGAGGTCGAGAAATTTCTCCAGTCTGCGCTCCCGCTGGTTCAACAGGAACCGGCCACAGCAGCATGGTTCGCCATCCGTTTCGGACGGTCGGAATACGGCATCTTTGATGTTTTTCCCGACGAGGAGGGCCGTGAAGCGCACTTGAATGGGCCGGTTGCCGAGGCGCTCATGGAGCAGGCCGACGCCCTGTTCGTCAAACAACCCACGATCCACAGATTGTCGGTACTGGCCAGCAAGCTTCCCTCCGCTGCGCCTGCCGCACCCGACACTAAAGCGTTGCTTCTCACGTTCAAGGCAAAGACGGGCAGCAAGCGAGAGGTTGAGCAGTTCCTGATAGATGCTGAACCGCTGGCGCGGCAAGAGCCGACGACAACCGCGTGGTTTGCCATCCACCTGGATAACGGTGAATTTGGTATCTTCGTCGCATTCCCCGACAGTGGCGGCCGCTTCGCCCATCTGGCTGGTCACGTGCCGCGAGAACTGGCCAAGGATGCCTCGGCACTGTTGGGCAGCATGCCGGAGGTGGAGATGCTCGACGTGATTGCGGACAAGGTCATACCGCAATAGTGCGCATCGATCAGCGGCAATCCGATGGTCTGAATTGATGAGGGTGGGCCTGCCAATCAGACCATCGGTCAGGTCGAACCCCAGTCACAGCACTGTTAAGGACTACGATCTTGGTTAAAGAATGCCCGATGGTTAGGCTATAAAAGTTCGAACTATGTCTGCAAGTATGTCTGCGAATATGTTTGCATCAGGCGCAGAAATGCGGCGACCCTGAATGACGACGTAGCCGCGCTTCGAAGTCATCCGGGGTGCTGGGAATCGCTTGCGTTTTCCCGAACGGCCGGAGCATTACGAGAAGGCGTAGACATCCATTGCAAGCACGCCGTATTCATAACTCGCATGTATCCGTTCCGCTTTCGCTGCTTCACCTGCTGCACCCATTGCCGCGAACAGCGGCAGCAGATGCTCTTCGGTGGGATGGTTGCGTGCGGCGGAGGGAGCCTGCCGGCGGTAATCAAGCAGGGATTCACGCTGGTTATCGCGCAGCATCGTCATCATCCATGTTCCGAAGTCGCTCACCCATGACGGTGGCGGCGCATCGATGGCATGACCCCGCAATTCGTATAGGTTGTGCGTGAGGGAGCCGGATCCGATGATCAGAACGCCCTCATCGCGCAGCCTGTTCAGCGCCTTTCCCATCTTCTCGTGCTCGGCAGGTGTCGCGCCGCGCAGTACGGAAATCTGCGTGGTTGGAATGTCCGCGTCCGGATACATCAGGCGAAGCGGCACCCAGGCGCCGTGATCCAATCCCCGATTGGGACTGCGTTTGACTGAAAAGCCCGCCTGTTCCAGCAGCTCCGCGGCGCGTGCCGCGGTTTCGGGCGCTCCCGGAACCGGGTATTCGATGGCAAACAACTCGGCAGGAAAGCCGCCGAAGTCATGGATGGTTTCAGGGCGAGAGGCATCGCTGACAGCGGGTCCATCCATCGATTCCCAATGGGCGGACACGACGATGATTGCCTTCGGTCGCGGCAGCGTCTTGCCCAGCTCCAGCAGGAATCGGCGCGCCGGGCTGTCATCGATTGCCAGCATTGGCGACCCGTGGGATATGAAAAGCGTTGGTAACCTGGTCATCATGGTTCTCCGGAAAAATCGTTGAAGCTGTCAGGCGCGATTATGCGCCGCGCACGGTCACGATGGTGCCGAACAATATCGGCGCAAGTGCCAGCGCCATGTGGTGCGCATGGAATCCAGGCACCAGGGCTATGCCGCCTGCGAGTTCGACGAATGTCGGCGGCGAGCGCATGCAAGCAAAAAAGTGAAAAACGGCTTGCTATTGCAAGCAGCCCGCCGTGTATCAACGTGCGGAATTGCGTTCGATCCACTGCGAGTAGGCTTGCAAGAACTTTTGCATAAATTCCCGCGTGGAATCGTTGGCGATATTGCCCTTGTCATCGAACAGAGTTGCGGCACCGCCGATATAAGCCTCGGGCTGCTGCATTGTCGGCACATTCAGGAACACCAGCGACTGACGCAAATGATGGTTTGCTCCAAAGCCGCCGACGCCGCCCGGCGAGACACTGATGACGCCTCCGGGCTTGCCGTTCCACGCGCTTTTTCCATAGGGACGCGACGCGACATCGATCGCATTCTTCAGTGCGCCTGGAACCGAGCGGTTGTACTCCGGCGTGATGAACAACACCGCATCGGCGGCTTCGACACGCTGCTTGAAATCGCGCACTGCCTGCGGCGGGTCGGCTTCGAAATCCTGATTGAAGAGCGGCAGATGGCCAATCTCGACGATTTCCATCTTGAGCGTCTTCGGCGCCATCTTGATCAATGCATTCGCCAATTTCCGGTTCAGTGATTCCTTGCGCAAGCTGCCCACGAAAATCGCGACGTTTTTGTTTCCGTTCATAATGATCCTTTCAGGTAAGGCTTGATGGAGACGAAGAGATTCTGCATCGTCATGTACATGCTAACCGAGTTCATCGACAGGAGCAGGGCAGTCACCCGATCGACAGCCGCGCTGCCTCAGCTTCGGCGGCAGATGCCTTGGCTCGCATGATTTGGCCGGCATTGAAGACTGCTCCACTGTTATGCCGACTATATTTGGTCAACTGCCGTTGATAAATAGCGTGGCATTTGTTAGATTGTTTCTTTTTTGTTGACAATGATGCGCATGGATATGCTTGCCAGCATGAAAGTGTTTGTTGCGGTGGTGGACGCCGGCAGTTTTGCAGCGGCTGCCGACCGGCTGGACATGTCCAGGGCGATGGCCTCCAAATATGTACTGAATTTGGAGGATCACCTCGGAACGCGGCTGTTGAACCGGACCACCCGCCGTCTGAGCGTTACCGAATCCGGCTCGGTGTTTTACGAGCGCAGCGCGCAAATCATCTCGGACGTGACGGAAGCCGAACAAGTAGCGGGGCATATGTCGGCGGTTCCGCGCGGGACCTTGAAGATCACGATGCCGCAGTCTTATGGCCAGCACAGGCTCGGCCCGGTCATTGCCGACTATGTCAGCCAGTATCCGCAGGTCAAGCTGGATATTTCACTCAGCGACCGCAAGGCCGATCTGATAGAGGAGGGGTTCGATCTTGCGATCCGCATCGGAACCTTGCCCGAATCCGGGCTGATTGCGCGTAAATTGGGAAGCACCCGCATCATCGTCTGCGCATCCCCGGACTATTTGAAGCGGCGCGGCACGCCGCAAACGCCAGAGGATCTGGCCAGTCATTCTTGCCTGGGTTATACCCTTAGCAATAGCGGCGATGAATGGCGCCTGACAAGGCAGGACGAGGAAGCGGCGATTCGCATCGCAGGACCGATCAAGGCCGACAACGGCGACATGCTTCGTCTTGCTGCCCTGAGCGGCGCGGGTCTGATTTGTCAGCCTCACTTTATCGTCTCGGAAGATTTGCAGGCGGGGCGCCTGGTGCAGGTGCTGGCCGATTATGCTTCCGCCGAATTTGGCATTTATGCGATTTACCCGAGCAGAAAGCATCTTTCGGCAAAGGTGCGCACCTTCGTGGATTTCCTGGTAGAGCGGCTAAGCACGCCGTTGAAAACAACAGGCGCGACGAAACAGAAGTGAGCATCGAGCGAGGTCTTCCATGTTGGCCTTGATTTGGCTCCATGTTTTCGTGAATCTCGCAGTTCAGCCACATGCAGACGTTGCCGCGCGACAGTTCGCTTCCCGGAAGAACCTTTGCGCGATGGTTTGATTCACATCGAGCCTGGGAAAATGTCCGCTATTTAGCGGCTGACAATTCGTTCGCCTATTCGTTCGCCTGTTTCAGCGCTTGCTCTAATTTCGCCATATCGTAAGGCTTGGGCAGGACGATGGATTGAAACCCTGCCGTATCCTCTATTGCGTCGCCATAGCCGGACGCAAAGATTATCTTTAACTCCGGCCTGTCTCGTCGTGCCTTTTTCGCCAATTCAACACCGTTCATGCCGGGCAACCTGAAGTCGGTAAACAGCACGTCGAAGCGGTCGCCGGCGAGGAGCTCGATGGCTTCCTCCGCGCTGGCGGCTCCCCGAGCTTCATAGCCGAGCATGGCGAGCATTTCGCAAGCAAGCGGTTGCAAGTCCAAATTGTCTTCCACGACAAGAATGCGGCAGCTTGACGGTGCCGCGTTCCCATTGGCCGGCGCAGGAACGGCATTCCCGGACAACGCTGCCTGCTGCCGAGTTGCCAGCAGATGCCGTATTTTTCCCGCCAGATGTTCGCGCCGGTACGGTTTGCTTAACAGATGAACCCCTGGGTCCAGGCGGCCGCCATGCACAATTGCGTTTTGCGTATATCCCGACGTGAACAACACTTCAATACCGGGAATGAGCAATTTGGCCTGTCTCGCCAGTTCAGGACTGCGCAATTGTCCCGGCATGACGACATCGGTAAACAGCAGGTCAATAGCGGCACCGCTTTTCAAAATACTGAGAGCATTGTCGGCGTCGTCTGCTTTTAATACCCGGTAGCCTAAATCCGTCAGCATCTCCACCACTGTCGCCTGGACAGCGATGTCGTCCTCTACAACAAGAATGGTTTCCGTTCCTCCCAACACCGGCCGGCCGGAATGAGAAGGCGTCGCCGTTTCCGCGTCAAACGAACGGGGGAAATACATTTTGACCGTCGTTCCGTGTCCGATTTCGCTGTAGATTTTGAAATGACCGCCACTTTGTTTGACGAAACCGTAGGCCATGCTAAGTCCAAGGCCGGTTCCTTCTCCCTCCGGTTTGGTCGTAAAAAACGGCTCACAGGCTTGTTCCAGGACTTCCGGCGTCATGCCGGAACCGGTGTCTGATATTGCAAGCATCAAATACTGACCTGCCGGCACTTCGGGGAGGGAGGATACATAGTCGTCATCGAGCATGGAATTGCCGATTTCAATCGTCAGCTTACCGCCGGCGGGCATGGCATCTCGCGCATTAATCGCCAGATTGAGAATAACGTTTTCCAACTGGTGCGGGTCCACCAGCGTATTCCACACGCCGGCGGCGATGACGGTCTCGATATTGACGGTTTCGCCGAGCGCTCGCCGCAACAGGTCGTCCATGCCGCGAATCACGCGGCCAGGATTGACGACGGTCGGCTGCAACGGCTGACGCCGGGCAAAGGCAAGCAATTGCGACGACAGTTTGCCGCCACGCTCTACAGCTCCGAATGCGGTCTCCAGACGTTTTGCAGCCGACTCGTCATTTCCGATATAGCGGCTCAACAGTTGAAGGTTGCCCGCGATGACTTGAAGGATATTGTTGAAGTCGTGCGCGACGCCGCCTGTAAGTTTGCCGATGGACTCCAGTTTTTGCGCGCGCTGCAGGGCGGCTCGCGTTTCCTCCAGCGCCTGGGTTCTTTCTGTAATCAGATTTTCCAATTCATTGTGGTACCGCTTGACCTCGTCCTGAGCCTTTTTCTGCTCAGTGACGTCGTTGCCCTGAACGAAAATCCCTGTCGTCTTTCCATCGGAGCCGATAATCGGCTGGTAAACAAAATCAACATATTTTGTCTTCGGGAGACTGCCTGGCCAGTGCTGGATGGCAACCGGAATGCTATTTCCTATGAACGGTTCGCCAGTAGCAAACACTTTGTCCAGCAATTCAAAAAAGCCTTGGCCCGCCACTTCCGGCAAGGCTTCACGAACCGGTTTGCCTATCAGGTCCCGGTGCCCAACCAGCTGGTAGTACGCTTTGTTTGCAAGCTCGAACCGGTGGTCGGGTTCCTTCATGACACAAACGAAACCGGGAGCCTGGTCAAACAGCCGGAGAAGATGGGTCTTGTCTCCCTGCAACTGGCGTGCATGTTCGAGAGCGGCATTGGCCTGCTGAAGCGCTTCGGTACGTTCGGCTATCAGTCGTTCCAGCTCCTGCTGCTTTCTCTTGACATCGTTCTCTGCCAATACCCGGTCCGTAACATCGCTGCCCTGCGCGAAAATCCCGATAGCCGTGTTATCCGGCCCGAAAATCGGCTGGTAGACAAAATCGACGTATCGTTGCTTTGCCGGGACTCCAGGGAATCGCTCGACATTCAGAGGCCAGGCACGCCCCACAAAGGCTTCGCCGGTTGCAAATACCTTGTCCAACAGCTCATAAAATCCCTGTCCCGCAAGTTCAGGCAGTGCATCGCGCACGGGTTTACCCATGACGTCCCTGTGTTGAACCAATTGGGCGTGCGCTTCGTTTGCCAGTTCATATACATGGTCAGGGCCACGGAAAAAACAAACAAAGCCGGGAGCCTGTTCAAACAGGCGCAGAAGGTTTTCGTATTGCTCGGTTTTCGCGCGAAGCACAGCCTCTCTTGTTCGCTCCAGCGCTTCGGCAGCTGCCCGCCTTTCCGTGATATCCCGGGTGATTTTGGCAAAGCCGACAAGGTCCCCCAGGTCATTATGAATCGCGTCAATCACGACATTCGCCCAGAACCTTGAGCCATCCTTGCGTAGGCGCCAGCCTTCCTGTTCGAATTTTCCTTCCTTTGCAGCTGTTTCCAATGCGCGCACGGGTAGCCCGCTGGCCCGGTCTTGCTCGGTATAGAAGCGGGAAAAATGCGTGCCGACTACTTCATCGGAGGCGTAGCCTTTGATGCGCTGCGCGCCGGCATTCCAGTTGGCAACTTCTCCGGTTGGAGACAGCATGTAGATTGCGTAGTCGGTGACACCTTGAATAAGCAGCCGAAAGCGCTGCTCGCTCTCGCGCAGGGCTTCCTGCGCCGCTTTGCGCTCAGTGATATCGCGGGTGACTTTGGCAAAACCAATTAACTCGCCTGCGCTATCCCGAATTGGGTCGATAACAACGCTTGCCCAGAAGCGGGTGCCATCCTTGCGCATGCGCCAGCCTTCGGCTTCGAACTTGCCCTCGGTGAGCGCGGTTTGCAGCGCCTTCGATGGTATCCCGGCGGCTTGGTCCTCTACCGTATAGAAGCGGGAGAAATGTTCGCCGATAATCTCGTCGGCTAAATAACCCTTGAATCGCTGCGCGCCTGAATTCCAGCTATTTACGCGGCCGTCCGGCGTAAGCATGTAAATCGCGTAATCGCTGACTCGCTCGACGAGCAGCTGGAACCGCTGGTCACCGGACAGCCGATCGGATGGGAAAGTTGGCCTGGTACTCATTCAAACCTGTTCAAAAGAAAAATAAATGCGGTAAAGCCAACCGATGAGGCGGGGACTGTACCAAGAAACTGGACGACGCACAGCAACGGCTCTCGCACGGGTTCTATTGCCACCGAGCAATAACATCATGCGATCAGGAAACTTGATTAATGGAACGGCTGGAACGGCTTTAAGGAGCAGGAAAGTCGCCGCTTTCCGCCAATGTGGCTGTCAGGCATTTTACGCCTTTCATCTATTCTGTTCAGCTACAACTATTCCCTAAACACATGCAGATTTTAAATTGTGCTGGGCCGGTGTTGCTGCTGGTCCTGCCAGGAAATTCATGGTGCTCCCCGGTTTCCCGCTGCCTGTCGTTGTCCGGCGAATGGAGATCATGGCTCGTTGTACCAATAGATTCGTGTCCCAAGGCATCGCGCATGGCGCAAGTCAGGCACCGTTTCGCCTGGGTTGCGGCCGGTCGTTGCTACCAGCCTTGCATGAACGGATGAGCCGGGTCGATTGCGGGTGTTCGCGCGACGTTGAGGTTCACGGAGTGACTAAGGCAGGGGGAACAAACAGACAGGAGGAACGGCTGGTCAGTGTCATTCAGGGATGGAGCCAAAGATCCTTGGCCATGCGCACCGCATCTTCGACTCCCTGGTAGTAGCCTTTGCACAGCCCCAGCAATTCAAATCCATGCTTGCGGTAGAACGAGATCGCTCCGCCATTCTGCGCTCTTGTCTCGAGTCGTATCAAATTGATACCCGCGACCCGCGCCGTCGCTTCAAGCCAGGACAGCAATGCAGATCCCACTCCCGTTCGGCGATGGGCAGGATGAACCGCAAGCAGGACCACATGCGCTTCCTCCTCTCCATACTCCATGATGGCAAAGCCGACCAGCTTGTCTTCCTGATGCACAACCACCACATTTGTTGAGCTTTCACTAATGCTCCTGGCAACGCGCCGAGGCGTCCAGGTCCACGGCAGACCCAGCTCAATTGCGTCCCTCGACAGCTCCGATATTGCGCGGATGTCGCCGCGACCCGCAAGCTTGACTTCGTATTCGCCTATCATTTCGCGCTCACATAAGCAGAAATCATCTCATCAACAGGAGGGTGCGCGTTCAAACCGGAATCGACGATGCCGGTATGTGCTCGACTGCGGTTGAACAACAGGCTCTTCAGATCCGGGAGATTCAGAGCATCCAACAAAATGATTCCGAGGGGGGCGTACAAGTGCAAACCGTTTCGGAGGCGGGCAAAGGGAGTGGCGCCTTGCAAGGCGCCACCGTTCCGTCCCCCAAGAGGACTTCCTTCGGGCGCAGGCATGGGGCAATGCCCCATGAAACCCCTGCTACACCCCCTGCTGCACCACCACCTGTCGTACTGTCTGCGTCGGCGCGCCTACTCAGAACCGTTTCGCTTCATGTTAGATGCTCCAAGCTCGGTAAGAACAACACGCCCCTCAAATATTGTAATGGTCCAGAGCGATCTTGGCCGATTCGGCGAGATCGGCTCCAATTAAACTGATGACGGGTTTCTCATCGGTCTTCGAAGATCCTGCGCTGCGTGTTTTCGTAGCCAGTGCCTTCAGCTGTTTGCGAACGTGACGCGCCAAGGAAATGCGCTTTTCAGACTTGTTCAGATGGTAATGCCCCTGGTACCGAAATCCATCTTCAAAAACAATCTGGAAGTCGCACTGATCGTATCCGGAGTCGGATGCGCGGCCTGCCCAGTTGCCAAGAACCCTGTCGGCGGCTTCAATCGACGACACTCTTGCCCTCGAAGGAAAACCTTGAACGCGTTGAATCAAAATGCGCGAAATATCAACTTTTTCGCATATATCGTTTTCCACTGTTTCATCCCATCTTGAAAATACATCTTGAGAAAACAAGTGATGGCTCTTCAACGATTTTCAAGTCATATTGTCTGTCGACGCCGGAATGCGGCGTTCGAGAATTCGCTGTCGTGACGCGC
>DASYKE010000227.1:0-3992 GCA_035995725.1 Burkholderiaceae bacterium
ATAAGCGGTAGACCAGCGTCTTGGCGATATCCTTGATCACCGCGAACCCGCCCGCCATGTCGCCGTACAGCGTGCAGTAGCCGACCGCCATCTCGCTCTTGTTGCCGGTGGTGAGTACGATCGAACCGTGCTTGTTGGACAGCGCCATCAGTATGGTGCCGCGAATGCGGGCCTGGATGTTTTCTTCGGTCGCATCTTCCGGCAAGCCCTTGAATTCCTGCGCGAGCGTAGAACGGAAGGCGGCGAAGCAATCATTGATCGGGATTTCGTCATAGCGCACGCCGAGCCGCTCGACCATATCGCGTGAATCGACCTGGGAAATTTCGGCGGTATAAGGCGACGGCATCATCACCGCCCGCACCCTGTCGGCGCCGAGCGCATCGACGGCTACCGCCAGTGTCAGCGCCGAATCGACGCCGCCGGACAGTCCGATAATCACGCTGGGGAAGCCGTTTTTGCCGATGTAGTCGCGCACGCCGAGCACCAGCGCCTGGTAGACATGCGCTTCGACCGACTGCTCGGCCGGGATAGCGCCGGGCAACGGATGGGCGCCGTCGAATTCGACAATCCGCAAATCCTCTTCACAGTGCTTCAATTGCGCGCAGACCGTCCCCTGCTCATCCATCACGAATGAATTGCCGTCGAAAATCAATTCATCCTGCCCGCCGACCAGATTGGCATAGACCACGCTCATGCCTTGCGCAGTCACGTTGGACCGCACCATGTCATAGCGCAAATGCTGCTTGTTCATGTGATACGGAGAACCGTTGGGCACCAGCAGCACCTGGGCGCCGGCTGCCCTGGCACGGGAAGGGGCATGGGGAAACCAGGTGTCTTCGCAGATGTTGACGCCGAATTTGACGCCTTTTACGCTAAACACGAATGGTTGGTCGGAGGAACTGAAATATCGTTTCTCGTCGAATACGGTGTAATTGGGCAATTCCTGCTTGCAGTAGGTCGCCAGCACCTTGCCGTTGACGATCACCGACGCGGCATTGAAGCTCTTGCCGTCCCGCATGACCGGATGGCCTACCACTACATGCAGGTCTTTCAGGTCCGACAGTTCGGCTGCCAGCGAGTCAAACGTCTGCGCGGTTTTTGCGTAAAATGACTGGCGCAGCAATAAATCTTCCGGCGGATACCCGACCAGCGCCAACTCCGGCGTCACTACAATGTCGGCGCCCTGCGCCGCGGCGCGGCGCGCAAAATCGGCAATTTTGGCATGATTGCCGGCAAGATCCCCGACGGTACTGTTGATCTGGGCAATGGCGACTTTGACGGTCATGGCGGTAATGGCTGCAATATTGATGAAATGGATTCTAGTGAATTATCGCACGCGCATCGTTTCTTCCTTGTCCGAAGTTGGCCAGCCGGCGTGGGATGCACTGGTCGGCATGCAGCCCGACGCGAATCCTTTTCTGTCCTTTGCCTTCCTTGACGCGTTGCATGAGACGGGGTGCGCGTCGCCGCAATCCGGCTGGCAGCCGCAGTTTTTGACATTATGGCAGGCCGATCGGCTGGAAGCCGCACTGCCGCTGTATCTGAAAACCCATTCCTATGGCGAGTACGTGTTCGACTGGGCCTGGGCCGATGCATATCGCAGAAACGGCCTGGATTACTACCCGAAGCTGTTGTCGGCGATTCCATTTACGCCGGTCACCGGCAGCCGGCTGCTGGCGCGCAACGCGACCGCCCAAACCGCATTGATCGATGCGCTGGGCAGCATGCAAAAAAGCGTTCCCAGCTCTTCCACGCACATACTGTACCCGCCGCAATCGCAGGCGGATGCGCTGGAAGAAGCGGGATTCATGCTGCGCACCGGCGTGCAATTCCACTGGCTCAATGCCGGCTACCGCGATTTCGACGATTTCCTGGCTACGCTGGAACAAAAAAAACGGAAAAATATCCGTGCGGAACGCCGCAAGGTGCGCGAGGCCGGCATCACGTTCCGCCATGTACCGGGCACGCAGGCACCGCAGGCGGACTGGCGCTTTTTCAAGCGCTGCTACGACCACACCTATGCTGCGCATTATTCGACGCCTTATCTGAATCTGGATTTCTTCCTGCGGCTGGGCGAGACGATGCCGCAGCATGCGTTGCTGATCATCGCCGAGCGCGAAGGCAGGCCGATCGCCTCTTCCCTGCTGATCCATACCGATAAAACCTTGTACGGACGCTATTGGGGCGCCCTGGAAAGTCATCCTTGCCTGCACTTCGAAACCGCTTATTATCAGCCGCTTGAATTCTGTATCGCGCAACGCATAGAGTGCTTTGAAGGCGGTGCACAGGGAGAACACAAGATGGCGCGCGGCTTTCTGCCGCAAAAGACCTGGTCCGCGCACTGGCTCGCCCATCCGGCCTTTGCCGACGCGATAGAGCGGTTTCTGGAGCGCGAAACCGGCGGCATGGACTCCTATATCGATGAACTGAGTGAGCGCACACCATTCCGCAACGTAAAGAAATAACCGGCTTGCGAAAAATACTGCCGAACGGCAGTACTTATATCCCGTTATTTTGATTGCCGGCAACCTGACTTCAAGGCATTCTATCGGTGTATGAGTTTATTTTCTGCACCCCATGCCGCAGCGTCCGACCGGACAACCGTTAACCGCATCGGCCGCTTCCAGATCGTGCGCGAACTCGGGCGCGGCGCGCTCGGCGCCGTCTATCTCGGCTACGATCCGGTAATCGACCGCAGCGTCGCGATCAAGACATTCAATGCCCGCACGGGACCCGGCACGACAAAAAAGCACGAGCAGCAATTCATGAACGAGGCGCGGGCAGCAGGCCGCCTGTCGCATCCGAACATCGTGACGATTTTCGATGCATCTCACGAGGGGGGCGCCAGTTACATTGCAATGGAATACCTGCAGGGCAATGAACTGAGCAAGTTGCTGGGTACCGGCGATCGTTTCAAGCCGAATGACGTTGCGGCGATAATACGGAAAATCGCGGAGGCACTGGATTATGCGCACAAGAACGGCGTGGTCCATCGCGATATCAAGCCGGCAAATATCTTCATGGTCGGCGACAATGAGCCGAAGGTGGTCGATTTCGGGATAGCGCGTTCTCCGAGCCCGTTGTCGAACCAGCCGGCGCAACTCGATCAGCCCAACACGCTATTCCACAACAATCTGCTCGGCACGCCGAACTACATGTCGCCGGAACAGGCAATGGGACAGCCGGTCGATCTGCGCACCGACATCTATTCGCTCGGTACGGTAATGTACGAAATGCTGGCCGGCCGCAAACCGTACAAGTCGCACGATGCCGTGCAACTGCTGCAACTGATCGTGCACAAGGACCCGCCGGCGCCGCATACGGTCGATTCAGGCATACCGGTCGCACTGTCGAATATCGCGATGAAAGCGATGAGCAAGCGCGTCGAAAAACGCTATCAGCACGCCGAAGAAATGGCGCTCGAAATCAAGCGCTATCTGAGCGAGGAAAGACGCAGCCGGCGCCGAACGAAAATGGGAATACCCGCGCCCGAGCGGGACGAACTCCAGTTCGCGGTACGGTACCGGCGGCTGTTGTGGCTGAGCCTGGCGATGGTGGGAACGCTGGCCATTGCCGGCATCAGCCTGCTGCTGTCGGGCCGATGACCGCTACACGTACAAAACTGGTACGCCGGTGCCATTCGAACGGCGCTGGGCAGCCGGCCACGCGAATTCTCACCCCCAATGACATCACCGCAACAGCCGTGCAAACAACGAAGCGCACCGGATAACGTGCGCTTTTTTATTCAAGGCGTCGATACCACGGCGATCAGCTGCCCTACTGTCAGATTATAGGTACAAAAAACCGTTTTTGATGTCACGCCCCAAATTTAAGCATGATTTCCGGGTTTAAATGCCGTCAACGACCCCGCATTCCGTTTTTCATGCGTTGTCGGCGTCTAATCGCGTTTCAGTTTTCCAAGTCCGACAGACTCCTAGAGTCGACCCAAATCAAGGCCACCAGATAAAAAACGTGATTGCGCCAAAGCCTAT
>DASYKE010000228.1:0-20445 GCA_035995725.1 Burkholderiaceae bacterium
TTCATGAATTGATGCATAACTGGAAACAGAAGCTGTCTCGATTCAACAGGTCTCGCGGCAACTATGATTCTTCTACGCAAAGATGGCATTCAATGCGGGAAAAATGAAAGCGAAAGTTGCCGTGCTCGATGCATCGGCCCACACATTCATGACAATAACAATCAGCTTCGCATTCCAGGAATTTGAATTTATTTGTTTTTCTTCAAACAGTTCTGGACAACAGCTGTCCGGATAGGGAGCACCGATAAGAATACTGCTTGTCTAAATTTTTCGGCCTGAGAATAGTAAAACACGCTGCCGAATAGTCCTTTCGGCAAACTGCATTCATTGCAGGCCTGCAGCGCATCAAAAATGTGCCGATCTGCTAGCCGCCGCATGCAGCTTATTTGTCCAATTCTTGCATCAAATAAAACTCCGAAGGAGTCTTCCTACATGCAATCATTTGATTTTTTCAGGCATGCAACTGCTGCTTTCGTGCCCTGCTCAGGTCGAATAAGGGTGGACCTGCCTTCGTTATATCGGTCCGACACGGAAAGGTACCGAATAGAAACCGGGTTATTGCAGCATGAAAAAATCAGCGCAGTGCACGCGAATCCCCTCACGGCAAGGGTTTTGATAATTTTCGACCGTTCCGTTTCGGCCGATCGCATTCTGGAAGAGCTCGGCCTGCCTGTTACTCCACCGCGCGGCAAACACGAAAATGAACATGCGCGCAAAAACAAACAGATCGAAAAAAAGCCTTTTCCGTCCAACGGCCGTCAACAAAGCAAGAACGCAGTAAAGCAAGCTCACGATCACGAGATATATCCGCCGTGGCATTTGCATGATCCGGCGGATGCGCTTGCATTCCACAAAAGTTCACTCCAAACCGGTCTCACGTCCCCGGTCGTGGAATACAGGCTGCACCATGGCCGCAATCTTCTGCCCCAGCAGCGGACTCGGTCTTCGCTCGATATCCTGCTTGGCCAGTTCAAGAGCTTGCCAGTATTGCTGCTCGGGCTATCGGCCGCCTTGTCGCTGCTGACCGGCGGCATATCGGAAGCACTTGCGATTGTCGCGGTACTCGCAATGAACGGGGGTATTGGCTTTGCGACCGAGCGGCGCGCGGAATCAACAATCGCATCGCTGTCAGAACTCGTGGACGATATCGTGCCGGTAGTAAGGGATGGAAAATTCATGGAAGCACAGGCTTCGCATATCGTGCCGGGAGATATTTTGATTTTGATGCCAGGCGTTCGGATAGCCGCCGACGCACGGCTTGTGCGGGCAAATGGTTTGACTATCGATGAATCCGTCTTGACTGGAGAGAGCCACTTTGTCGCAAAGACGAGCGTGAAATTGCAGTCACCGGCTGCCATGGCCGACCGTGTAAACATGACCTATATGGGAACGGCAGTCGCGGCTGGAACAGGTCTGGCGATTGTGGTCGGCACGGGCAGCAACACAGAGATCGGCGTCATTCAGCATCTCGTGGCGAGTACGGAACATCCCAAAACGCCGATTCAGAAACAGCTCGATCACCTCGGCAATCAGTTGGTCGCAATTAGCGTTGGCGTCTGTGCCGGCGTATTTGTAATCGGCCTGATGCGCGGCCTCGGATGGCTATCCATGCTTAAGGCATCGCTCTCGCTTGCCATTGCCGCCGTGCCGGAGGGGCTTCCTGCGGTCGCGACCACATCGCTGGCCCGCGGAGTCCGCCTGATGAGAGAAAGACAGATGCTTGTCCGTCGCCTGCAGGCAGTCGAAACCCTCGGGGCAATTCATACGATCTGTCTCGACAAGACCGGTACGCTGACGATCAACCGGATGTCGGCGGTCGGCCTCATAACGGGATCCCGCCATTATGAATTCGACGGCGACACGCTGCGTTGGCAGGGCCATGCCCTGAACGAGAATATTAGTCCGGAGCTGGCGCGGCTGCTGCAGATATGCGTTCTGTGCAATGAAAGTGAAGTCAGGAACGGTGGATCAGCCGCCTCTTCCGTGAATGGTTCGGCTACCGAAAATGCCTTGGTCGGTTTGGCGCTGGAGGCCGGGATCCCGGTCGCCGAGACGCGGGAACGCTTTCCGCTGCTGGACGCAGAACTGCGGGCAGAAGGCCGCAGTTACATCAAAACTGTTCATGCAGTTCCGGACTCAGGAGGGTCGCTTATTGCCGTCAAGGGTAGCCCGGTCGAAGTTCTTGAGTTGTGCGGATACTACCAGGACGGTGAGCAGGTAATCGAGCTGACCAAAGATCAGAGACTGCAAGTGGTTCAGCAAAATGAACGGATGGCAGAGAAACAGCTGCGCGTGCTCGGGTTTGCGTACGCCGAATCCCCAGAGCGTAACAATACCGGCAACGGCAGCCTCATTTGGGTCGGGCTCGTAGGTCTTGCCGATCCGTTGCGGCCCGGGGCGGAAAAAGTGATCGCTGCCCTGCACGGCGCAGGTATCCGGACTGCAATGGTGACCGGCGATCAAAGTGCGACGGCTTACGCGATCGGCAAATCGTTAAGGCTCAATAACGGGAAAGAACTGCATATCCTGAATTCCGAACACCTGGACCAGATCAAACACGAGGAGCTGAAGACGCTGGCCGCGCAAGCAGATATCTTCGCGCGCGTGAGTCCGGCACGCAAGTTGCAAATCGTGCAGGCACTGCAAGAAAGCGGCGAGGTGGTTGGAATGACGGGCGACGGAATCAACGACGGCCCGGCACTGCAAGCCGCGGACGTCGGCATCGCAATGGGCCTTCGCGGCACGGACCTGGCCCGCTCCGCTGCTGACGTGGTACTGAAAGACGATCGCCTGGAAACCGTGCTGGAAGCGATCCGGGAGGGACGGACGATCACCCACAATATCGAAAAGGCACTGCACTTCCTGATTTCGTCAAACCTCAGCGAGATACTGGTTGTGCTTGGCGCCATAGCAGCGGGCGCGCCGTCACCGCTGACGCCGTTGCAACTGCTCTGGCTTAACCTGATGAGCGATGTGCTGCCGGCGATCGCACTTGCGGCGGAGCCGGCAGAAGAAGATGTGATGCAACAGCCGCCCCGCAATGCCGCAAGACCGATGATCGGCAAAGACGAACTGAAACGTTGCACGCGTGAAGGCATTCTTCTCGCCGGCGGTGCGCTTGCCTCGTATGTATACGGGATAGTGCGTTACGGCCCGGGCGCGCGTGCCAGCACCATAACATTCAATTCGCTGATTCTTGGACAGCTTCTGCATGCGCTTTCCTGCCGTTCGGACCGGCACGGAGTATTGTTTGCGACGCCATCGTTGCGCAACAACAAGCTTGATCTGGCGATTGCAGGATCGATCGGTTTGCAATTGCTTGCCAATCTCGTGCCCGGCTTGCGCAAGCTGCTGGGTATGGCGCCAATCGGTGTGATGGATATCGCGGTGACATTAGGCGGCGCCAGCATTCCCTTGCTGCTTAACGAAGCGGCGAAAAAGAAACCCGGGGAGCGCGCGCAAGGATAACCGGCAATGATAATGAGGCTCTATTCAGAGCAGTGCCGCAAAAATGGCAATGGCGGAGCGCTCAATGCATTTTTCCACCAGCATGCCGAGCACCTTGTCACCCAATTTTTCAGGGCGGGAAGCATGGTTGACGGATGCACGAATCGGAGGCTGCGATGGATATATCAGTCCCAGTTTCAGCTTCGTCTCTTGAATCGCAGCCAGCAAAGTTTCCCGCTCGACTCCGGCCGGATCATAGCGGATCAGCAAGCTGCCGGTAACGCTACTGGCTTCAACCGAGAGTACGCCCTTGATTTGACGGATCGCGGCTTCTGTTGCGCGGGCGCCCCTTGGGTTGTTCCTGAGCTGCGGGTATCTGGTGCGCAAACGGCCTGAAATATGATGAATGTATCTGGTCATTCTGTATTCCTCCTCGACGAGCGGAATCATAAACGATCAGGATGACGCCTGCATGACAAGCGGAATTATTTTTTTGTGAAATTGCATAACGATGAATGTTATTCAACAGGCTTAACGCAATGGTCCGCTTCTTCAAGCCTCTTCGGTTCCAGCAGCTTCCCGGCGTCTGGCCAGCTTGGCCTTTCTGTGCCATTTTTCCATCTCCTTTCCATTGCAATATGTCTCCTATTGCGTCAGGAAGTGCATACACCGATATAAAGTTTCCTAGGAGCGGGATTTCCCGGATTCGCGAAATGCGTTCACTGCATACCAGAAAGCCGATATTGCGGGAACAAGTATTCTCCCCCTGTAAATCTGCACTATACCTACTGCAACCATCAGCGCACCAAGCATAAACATCACATTGATGTCCCGCCCGCTGACGAGATTGAGTGATGCCATGTCGGCGTTGCGCGGCACATGCCTTGGCCTCTCGCTATGTTCCATTTGTTGATTTTCGATCACCAAGCCATGCTGGCGTATCTTCCGAACAAGATTCTCCAGACTATCGGAAAACTCGATAACGATGCTCGCTGTCGACGGATTTGCCTTCACGTTTTGAACAACGTCCAGACCGGAAAACCCCTCCGAGAGGGTAGCAAAATAGTCTGCATCTCCACGCATGCTCTCAACACGCAAACGAATCCGCCCCGGAATCCGATGAACCAACACCGCACTGGTCGCCATTACGTGATCACTCCTTCGCTGCGGGGAGCGGACGTTTCGCTCTGCGATTCATTGTTTCGGTCATTGCCATCGCCGCGCGGGCGATGATCCGACTGCGAACTCAGGCTCCCCTCATCCGAACCGTCGGCTGCTGCGGCAGCATGTCTCTCCACCGCTTCTGCTCGAACTTCGGCAACCACGTCCTCCATCATTTCCCCCGCTTCGGCAACTGCTTCCCGGCTCTTTTCATATAGCATCACACCTCCTTTGACCAAGGACTTGGCAAGCGGACGGGCACCTTTTTTAACCGCTGGAATCAGTAACGGCGCAATAACGGCGGCTGCCAAACCGGCAGCAATGCCAACAACAAAATTATTCTTGAAAATACGCATGGCAAACGTCCTTCCGACGAAAAAATCCGGACAAATGTATCTGCTGACACCGCCGTTTGGGCGAAACCATATTAGCAACCCCGGCAACGGCAAGTACGGATGTTTTAACGCATTGCTGATATTGCTCAATGAGTCGTGGAGTGTAATGGACAAGAACCACGCAGTCCGCAAAAACGACCGCAGCATCCGATCAATGGAATTGGCGGGGAAAATCGAACAAGCAGAATCTGGCCGACATGGCGACGAGCTTTCCGGATGTCGAGCGGGAACGGTATAAGGCCGAAGCAGCCGACTACGAGGATCACTTCAAATCAATCCCATTTACTGCGATAACTATTTTAGTCACGCTGTTGTAGCGCATCCATTTTAACAAGAATGGCGCCGGAACCGTAGACGAAATAGAAAGTCGAAAGGGTAACCAGATAGATAAATCGCGTGCGCCATATTTATGAGAAATCGCGTCGAAACCTTGCATCATATTCCTGGACGCATTCGGCTTAAGATAGCCGAAGCTAAAGGAAATGATGCGCGGTGTGCGCAAGTTCGACGAATTGTGAATTCCGTCGACGGTGTCCGCCATGTCAAAACCAATCGGATAACCGGTTCTATTACCATCAACTACGATAAGGATGATGGAAATTTTCGGCAACGACTGGAAAAGGCACTTCAAGAGAATGACGCCTTCCTTTCCTTTATCGTTCCCGAACTGAGCCAAGCCGAAAAAATTTCCGAACTGATTAAGTCGGACGCCGAACTTCTTAGAAAGCGTTCACGCGTCGCAGACAGTCTTTATACCGCCATCAAGCGGATTGATCTCACGCTCAAGCGCGCCACCAATAATATGATTGACCTGAAATTGCTTCTTCCCCTTGCTTTAGCGGGTTATAGCCTTTTCACAGACCGCAAGAGGATTCCTTTAGTGTTGCTGATGCTCCTGTTGCTGGTCATTCATACCTTTGCCACCCTTAATCAAGCGCAGCACCATGTTTATGGCAAGCAAGTACGCTTCCATGGTCATTGACTAAAGCAGCGCGCTGAACTCTTTGAAAATTATTTCAAACACGTCTTGCTTGCGCCGCGTCGCCCAGCCTAATCGCCGAACGTTCTATTGATTCAAGAAAGGTTAATCATGGCCATCAAGAATAATTTTGTTGTCGGCATCACTGCCGGTTTGGCTGCTACCGTTTTAGCGCCCATACTTATTCCGGCAATCAAAAAAAGTGCCCGTCCATTGGCAAAGTCCTTGGTGAAAGGCGGCTTCATGCTGTATGAAAAGGGACGCGAGGCAGTTGCTGAAGCGGGTGAAATGATGGAGGACGTCATCGCGGAAACACAAGCCGAGATGATGGCCGAGGCGTTAAAAACGCATGCCGAAAGCAAGGATGTTGCAGACGATCAAAGTATGAGTTCTCAGCCTTACCAGCCAGCCCGTGATGACAACGGCAATGACCGAAGCAGCGTCGTAAGGATGAACGCTTCTAACTAAGTAAGGCCGGGCAAGTAATGGCGGCTGTCAGTGCAGGCGTCGCTAGGAAGCTATTTTCTGCAGTGTCGAAGCAATTATCCGGTTGCGCTGGTGTCAGACCTGTAACAGCAAAGGTGCTAAAAGGGAGTATCGCATTTGCATTATGTAATGGAAAGGAAATGAAAAATGGCAACGAAAGATCAGGAAGCGGCCCAGCCCAATCGCCCGGCCGCAAGTGAAGCACGACGGGAAGAAGCGAAAGCTGCAGGCGGCGATGCGGAAAGCAGTGCATCTGGAATGAGCTCAGCAAGGCATCGTGAAGGTGAGGAATATGGTGGAGCGCGAAGCTCGATGATGAATGCCGTCTCTACGACCGAGGATCTCGGCAGAGGCGTCGTAGGCGGTGCCGGAAACATTGTCACCGGAGTGGTTAGCGTCGTCGCCGACACTGCAAATACAGTGATTGACGGCATTGGCAGCGTCGGTGAAAATGCGATCCATACCGTGGCGGATTTGCTCACCGAGATCGTGGGTGGGGTGCGACAAGTTGCCGGCACAGCCTTTAGCGGCGTGCGGTTGAATGGAAGAGCAGGCCGCGAGCAAGAATTTCATGCGCCTGACAGTTCACGCCGTGACCAAACGACGCGCCGGGAAGCCGCTGAAGAAGCTGCACATGCTGAAGAATCGGTACATTAACTGAATCTCCTGCAGGCAGGACAACCGGCAACCTATATGTCATCCCCATGCAGTGGGGATGACTGCCTGAACACCCATAAGCACGGTTCCTATGTCCCCGCGCTGTGCCATTATGGAAAAAATGTCAGGCTGCGCGCCGGTTCGCTTCCAGCCGCGCGTCCACCAGGGACACGAGCTCATCGAGCGCATCCGAACGCATGCCTTTTTGCGCAGCGACCATTTGCACGAGACGATCGACTCGTTCGATATTGCGTGCGCCGCCTGCCAGGGCGCGCGCCGCGGACGACGGGCTGGCAAGGCCGGTTGCGGCATTGGCGTACTTCTGGAACGGCACCAGATCGTTTTCGGCGGCGCCAACGGTGCGACAGACCGAGCCGACCCAGTCATACATCGCTTTCGAGGCTGCCACGTCGCTGTGCACGGCTTCCTGAATGGAGCGAATACCGTCTTTTTGCACGCAGCGATAATTCCCGGCTAACAGCATGCTCCATTTTGCCAACGGAACGAACACGGAGTCGAATACCTTCAGCTTGACCGGCAATTCGATCGGACCGGACGGTGTATCGAAACGCACGGCCTCGATATCGGCGGCAAGCGCGCGCAGTATGGCGGTGTGCTGGTCGGATTCGAAACGCGCCGCCTTGAAGTTGGTCGGCAGTCTGACCTGCAGAACGTTGGGCTTCTCTTCCGGCGGACGGAATGCCTGCGGATCGGGGCTGCACAAGGTCATGAGCGCCGGATCGAACCGGTCCCACACGACCGGGTCGGTATAGGCACTTCTGCAGGATTTGGCGTCAATGCCGGGGAGGCGATTCATGTAAGGCAGCGGCGGCATGTTCATGATGGACATGCAAGGCACGCGCGCATTGGCCACTGCGAGCAACAGTTCGCGCACGCCCGGCGCGCCATACTGCGGCTCCTGCATCGCCAGCGCGACCAAATCAAAGTCGGCGGGATTGACGGCTTGCGGCACGTCGGCGGACAGCTTGCCAGGGAGTTTGCGCGAATCGATTTCCACCAGGCCGTCGACGCCCTTCACCGGCATTCTGATGCGGATGCCTTCCTGATTGATCAGCGCCGCTTCCGCCGGCAGGCAAACCAGCTTGACGGTATGCCCGGCCAGAAGCAGTTTGGCTCCCAGCAGGGATCCATAAGACGCGCCCATGATCAGAATTTTGTAGGTCTTCATTTGTTACTCCATGTTTGTTTGTTAAACAGCGAATTGCGCAAGCATAGTGCAGAAATCGTGTAAGCGGCCTTGCGTATCATCTGCAAGCACCGCGCCGATTGCCAGCACGTTAGCCTCCATGGTTTTACCAGGTGAACGATATGGTATGGCAAAAACCTCTGCCGTGGTCTTGCCATATGCCGACCGGCAGTGCCCACATGGGCACCTGGTTGCCCTAGACGCGTACTTGCGGTGCCTTCGACCGACTGGTTGCACCGCTAATTGCAAACTTGTTATCCGGCTGCATGCGGAACGCCAACACAACCCCCAGGCCCATCAAGATCATGCTACCGACGAATGGCAATTCCCAGCTTCCGAAGCGGTCAATCAGGTACCCCCCCACTACCGGGGAAATAATGGCAGCCAGCGCCGAGCCCGTGTTCATCATGCCGCTTGCGGTGCCTGCGCATTCCGGGGCAATGTCCATTGGAATGGCCCACATCGGTCCGATCGTCATTTCAGCAAAGAAGAAGCCGGCGCTGAGGCATGAAATCGAAATATAGACGTTATGGGTAAACATGATCGGCACCAGCGACAACAGCGTGAGCAACATGCAGACAGCTACCAGGTAGCTTCTGGCCTTCGTCAGATTGCCAGTGCGTTTTAAAATCTTGTCACTGACAATACCGCCCAGCGTGTCGCCGATAACTCCGGCAAAAAAAACACTGGAAGCAAAGAACGCAGATTTCTTGATGTCGAGATCGTAGCTATGCAAAAAGTACTGTGGAATCCAGCTCAGGAACAACCAAAGCGTCCAGCCGTAACAGAAATACACGATGGTGACCGGCAGCATTCTCTTGAAGAGCGGACCCCACGGTGTATTCGGATTGGCTTTTTTAGGTGCCGGCATGGCCGCCAATTCCTCTGCCGTCATGCGAGGGTGTTTCGCGGGATCTTCGGTGAATACAAAAGCCCATGCGAGAACCCACACCAGGCTCAACACGCCGCAGATATAGAAAGACTCTCTCCATCCGTATTGCAACATGACGAATACGATTGCGGCGGGCGCCACGGCATTGCCGATGCGCGCAAAGGCATGGGTAATACCTTGTGCAAATCCCCGATTTTCCTTGGGGATCCAACGCGCCATGGCTGACGTCGCGGCAGGGAATGTTGCGCCCTCGCCCAGCCCCAGTAGAAGGCGCGCCAGGAGGAGTGATGTCAAGCCACCGGCAAAGCCGGTAAGAATCGTCGCAATAGCCCACAAAATACCGCAGTAAATCAGTGTGCGTTTGGCGCCAAATTTGTCGCTGACCCAGCCGCCAATGATCTGGAATACGAGGTAAGGATAAGCAAAAGCAGAAAAAACAAGGCCAATCTCGGTTTTGGAAAGATTGAATTCTTTACCGAATCCGGCAGCGGCAGTACTCACGTTCACGCGGTCGAGGTAGGTGATGAAATACATCAGGCATAGCATTAACAGCACGATCGTGGTCGCGCGAAAGCGTAGGTGTTTCACGATTGTCTCCAATATGTATGGACTATCAAAGTAAAAAGGTACTGCTGTCTTCCCGGTACCTCCGGTCATCTGGGTGACCTATAGGTCCGGGCAGCGTCATCCGTCTTTTACAGCTCCCTGCTCGGATGACGAAACGTCTGATTTTTCCTTCAACGCACAAGAGGCGCCCCCCAGGCACCTCTTGATATTGGTTATGCCACTTTTAGCAAAGGCGGATTCTTTTTAGCGGACAGATGCTCCATTGCTGCCAGAACGCCGCTACCTGCCAAGGGCACCCCGGCGCGTTTGAACCCCATTTCGCAACCGGCAAGAGTTGCCATCAAGGTGAGATCATTGGCTTCACCAAGATGTCCTATTCGGAACATGCGGCCTTTCATCTTGCCAAGTCCCGTGCCAAGCGACATGTCGAAATTTTCGTAGATGATTTTGCGTATAGCGTCCGCATCGAAGCCGGAAGGCGTCATCACACCTGTAAGCACTGGCGAGTAAACAGCGGGATCAGCGCACTGTACTTCCAGCCCCCAGGCGTGAACCGCTTTGCGGCAGGCCTCTCCCAAACGCTGATGGCGTGCGAACACATTGTCCAGACCCTCGCCCAGAATCATGTCCAGCGCTTCGTTTAAACCGTATAAAAGATTTGTATTCGGGGTATACGGCCAGTAGCCGCTCGCATTCATTTCTATGATGTCCGTCCAGTCCCAAAAAGAGCGCGGCAGCTTGGCACTCTTGCTTGCCTTTATTGCCTTTTTGGAAACGGCGTTAAAGCTAATGCCTGGCGGCAGCATCAAGCCTTTTTGCGAACCTGAAACGGTAACGTCGACGCCCCATTCATCATGCCTGTAGTCGGCTGATGCCAAACCCGAGATCGTATCGACTAACAGCAGCGCCGGATGGCCCGCGGCATCAATTGCACGGCGTACTGCGGCAATATTGGAAGTGACCCCGGTCGATGTTTCGTTGTGAACCACGCAAACAGCTTTGATAAGATGCTGGGAGTCCTTGCGCAGACGATCTTCAATAAGATCCGCCTGAACACCACGCCGCCATCCTTCAATACCGGGAAGCCCGAGAAATTCCGGCTTGAGCCCCAAAGCCTCCGCCATTTTTTTCCAGAGTGTGGCGAAGTGGCCCGTTTCGTACATCAGCACTGTATCGCCAGGGCTGAGCGTATTGACCAGTGCTGCTTCCCAGGCACCGGTGCCTGACGACGGATAGATCACGACCGGCTGTTCGGTTTTGAAAATCTTCTTGATACCACCCAATACTTTTAACCCCAAGGCACCGAATTCGGGGCCGCGATGGTCGATGGTTGGATAGCTCATTGCCCGCAATATACGATCGGGGACCGGGCTTGGCCCCGGGATTTGCAGGAAATGACGGCCAGCCGGATGAAAGTTTAGTGTTAACAATTGGTCCTCCTAATTGAATATTGAATTTTGCATACAAAATACTTTATCAGGAAGTGCTCACATCGTAAAGAGGATTTTTTTCGCGAAATCAAATAAATTGCAGTCATGGCGGCCGATAAAACAGGAAAAAGAAGGCAAAACAGGCTGAGACCGATAAACAACGCCAGACGTCATATCTTGGTATAAACTCCCCCGATAAGGGTGTTTGGTTGCCAAAAACGGTGTATTGCCGCCAAAACGACAGCGTTGCGTAAAACTGTTTGCATAAAAATGGGATTTTGAATGACAAATGCAATTGAGAGCATGATGCCGCTGGCAACTTCATCTTTCGTGTCAAAAGTAGAGCGTCAAAGACTTCACGACACGGTGGTGGAGCATTTGCGCAATCTCATCGTCGAGGCAGTTCTTGTCCCAGGAATGAAGCTAAACGAACGCGAGCTATGCGAAACGTTAGGAATATCCCGGACGCCTCTGCGGGAGGCTATAAAGGTGCTTGCAGCGGAGGGATTGATCGAAATATCACCGAATCGCGGCGCCACGGTATCGAAAATGTCGGAAACCGAGATTTGGGAGACATTTGAGCTAATGAGCGGTCTTGAGGCTTTTTCAGGAGAGCTGGCTTGTGAGCGCATCACCGCGGTAGAACTTGCCGAAATCAAGGCACTTCACTACGCGATGCTGGCGTGCAAAGCACAGAATGACTTGTCAGGCTACTATGCTCGCAATCATGCGATACACGATAAAATCATTGCCGCAGCGAAAAACTCAGTACTGAGGCAAGAATATTTGGGCTTAAATCGGCGACTGAATGCATTGCGCTTCAAATCAAATTTTCAGGCCCAAAAATGGGACAGTGCGGCGCACGAGCATGAAGAGATGATTCAGGCACTCGAAGCACGGGATGGGAAACGTCTGTCATCCATATTGCGAAGCCATCTCCTCCGTAAGCGAGATGCCGTGCTGAGTAGCCAAGTCCCCTGACCAGCCGGAAGCTTTATATCAGCGGAAATAAGAGTGCAAGGGTTGAACCTGGTATCGGCAAATCCGGATCATGGAAGATCCCGCCGTTCAGGAACCGGTCGCCGAACTTGCCGTTGAAGGATTCGCAAGCGATGTTCGACTGTAAAACGAATATGCCGGGGTGAATCTATGGGCCGGGATATGTGCCTACGATATCGCCGCGCTGCTTATCCAGCATTTTGATGAATTCTTCCGCAGGCACTGCCTTGCTGTAATAAAAACCTTGCGCGACAAGGCAGCCGTGCGACAACAGAAATGTGACCTGCTCCAGGCTTTCCACGCCTTCGGCCAGCACTTTCAGGTGCAGGCTATGCGCCATTGCAATGATCGCCGCAACCAGCGCGGTGTCATTCACATTCTGTCCAATGCCGCGCACGAAGGATTGATCGATCTTGAGTGCATGAACCGGAAAACGCTGCAGATAGGCCAAGCTGGAATACCCGGTTCCAAAATCATCCACCGACAATTGTATTCCCATGTTGCTCAGCTGTTTCAGCGCCGCCATATTGGCTTCGCTACCCTGCAAAAGCACGCCTTCCGTAATTTCCAGGCCGAGCGCCATTGCCGGCAAACCGGTTTCATCCAGAATCCGCTCCAGCATATTTTGAAAGTTTTGTTGATAGAATTGTCGAGGCGACAGGTTGACCGCCACATGCAAATCCGGATGACCGAGATCGTGCCAGTGTTTAAGCTGGGTGCAGGCTTGACGCAACACCCATTCACCGATGGGCAAGATCAGGCCCGTTTCTTCAGCAGTTGAAATGAATGCGCCGCAGGACAGCGGCGCGTTTCCCGGTTGTTGCCAGCGCAGCAGCGCCTCGGCGGAAAATGTCTTTCCGCTTTCCATGTCCACTTGCGGCTGGTAATACAATTCGAATTGATCATGGACCAACGCTTGACGCAGATGGTTGGCCAGGCTAAGACGCCGCCGCGCCGCCTTGTTAAGCGCCGACGTAAAGAACTGGTAATTATTGCGCCCTTTTTCCTTGGCATGGTACATCGCGGTATCGGCCGCGCGCATCATGGAGTCGGCGTCGTTTCCATCGTCCGGGTAGAGGCTGATGCCAATGCTGCCGCTCACATGCAATGCATTTCCCTCGACCAGGACAACATGACCCAATACATCAAGCGCTTTCTGTGCGACCAGCGCGGCATCGCTGCTGTTGGTCAACGGCAGAACCAGCACGAACTCGTCGCCCCCTATGCGGGCGAGACTATCGCCTTCGCGCAGGCATTCCTGCAAGCGATTGGCAACCATTTGCAGCAGCAGATCGCCGATGGGGTGGCCAAGCGAATCATTGATATGTTTGAAATAGTCGATGTCAAGGAGCAATATGGCAACTTGCGTACGGTTGCGGTGCGCATAAGCAATGGCTTGTTTGACGCGGTCCTGCAGCAAGGCGCGGTTGGGCAGATCGGTCAAGGTATCGTATTGCGCCATGTATTGGACGCGCTCTTCGGCCCGTTTGCGCTCGGCGATTTCTTCCTGCAACGCCAGATTGCTTCTCTTTAGCCGCTGAACTGTTTTTTCCAGCTCATCGCGGGCATGCCCGAGCGATTGCGCTGTGCGCCTTTGTGCAGCGCTGAGCAATCCTACAAAAAAGACCGATAGGGTAAAAATGAGAAAGCGCGGTATCTGCCTAGGCTCGATCTGCAACGAATAAAGCGGGGGTACGAAGCAATAATCGAAGACCAGTATGGAAAGCGCTATGGCAAGCAACCCGGCCTTGATTCCACCCAACCCTGCGCTGAGCATCACGGCGCAAAATAATAGCGACACCGGGGCGGTTTCCAAATGGGAGCCGGGCCACAATGCAATAATCGGCACTACTGCCACCGACAAAACAGCCACCCCATAGCCTAACAGCACAGAAGATTTGATCCGCCAGAGAGAATTAGGCTTCGACATGCTTATGCATTCATATCCCGGCCTTGCGAGGCGCTATACGCGCCGTTTATCCGCTATGAGTTCTTGCCATGCTTTACGGCTTCTTGACTGCATCTTTCACATTGCCGGCAGTTTTCTGTATATGACCTTCCATTTGCTTTTTTAAGCCCCTGGCTTGCTGCTCTTTGCTGCCTAAGAGTTGACCAGCTTTTTGCTGAACCTTACCCGCTGCCTCTTTGACAGTACCTTTGACTTGATCTCTGTTCATGATGACTCCTTTCGGGGTGAAAAATATCACCCTCCCTGTTGGTTAGAGTCATATGTTGTCAGATAGTTCACGTTCTATGATTGCACGAGAACCACGATGGTTCCCTGTTCACAATCGACCGCTAATCCTGCGCAGGGGAAACCTGGCCGAAAACCGCAGGGAAAATCCTGTCCAGGTCGATCCACAAGACCATGGAGTTCGCGAAGCGCATCGTCGCCGGCGATCTGCACACGCAGATGCCGCGATGTATCGGGCCAAGCAGAGCGGACGCAACAAGATCCAGTTTACAATTTGCCAATGAATGAAGGGGTCCGGCCCGGCAGCGATCTCGGCAATGCTGAATGAGATTTACATAAAGCATGAACATCACCCAAAGAACCGGGAATCAAGAACAACATAGCTGTTCCACAAGCGGCCTTGCTTCGGTTTGGCGATGTCCCGCCGTAGCAAAGTCTGCTTTGCGACTTGCATTCGGTCCCGCGCAACCGGCTTCATCTCAGGGCATGGTTCATGCTTTTCCCCGTCAAGGCTGGGCGTGGTGCCGGCAGTGCGCGCCCTGCTTGGTACATTGGCCAGAGGCTTTACGGGAGAGGCCAGCGCTGCCTGACTTTGCAGGAGCCGGCGCTCGCACTGACAGTTTTCTGCACTGACCTGAAGATCCGTACGGGCAGTATTTTTGTCGTGAGCGGTAATTCTGAAAAAATGAGTTGTGGTATCGTGACCGGTACCATGAGCGGCATTGCCCGGGAAATCGCGCAGACATTCAACGGGGAAAGCGAAAGAATAAGCGAAAAAATCGTCACAGCCGATGTCGTCGAAGGACACGGCCAATGTTGCCGCGGCAGAAATCGGCTCGACAGAGGCTGCGTCATGAACATTCCCGGTAAACACCGGTCCCATCCATTCCGCATGCATAGGCGCACGACATGTTTTCCCTTCCTCCCGTCACCCAGGCCTTGATCCTCGTCAACGGCGTCGCATTCCTTCTCGAATTGTTGCTGGGAGATGCGTTCCTGGATCCGCTGGCGCTATGGCCGCTCAATTCGCAGTTCCTGCCATGGCAGTTGATCACCTATGCGTTCCTGCACTCGGGATTTGCCCATCTGCTGTTCAACATGTTGGGTGTGTATATGTTCGGCGCCGATCTGGAGCGGGTGTGGGGACCGCGGCGCTTTCTCAATTATTATCTCGTCTGTGCGATATCGGCCGCACTCACTCAATTGCTGGTGTCCGGCGTGACCGGCGCTTATTATCCGACGATCGGAGCTTCCGGTGCGGTGTTCGGCTTGCTGCTCGCCTTTGCGACCATGTTCCCCCAGCGTATGATCATGCCTTTGTTTCCACCGATTCCAATGCGGGCGCCGGTCTTCGCCGCCTTGTACGGTGTGCTGGAGCTGGTGCTCGGGGTTACCGGCACACAGGCCGGCGTCGCGCATTTTGCGCATCTGGGCGGGATGGCTGGCGGGTTCCTGTTGATCCGCTATTGGCGAGCCAAGCGATGAAACTGCATACCATACCCGATCCTTCGACCGCAGCGGCCTGTCGCTCTCAAAGTCTCACGCTCGGCTTCAGCCTTGCGATCGCAGGCACCTTCAACCGATGAAAGGCGACCATGCCATGAATGATCAATCGTATCCCGCAGCGCACGACATTCCGATCGGCACTCATACTGTCGGCCGGCGCCCCAAGGCCGATTCGACCAGCGTCGTCGACGAGAAACGATTCGACGTGATTATCCACTCGCAGACGATGGCCGGGCACGACGTCGGCGGGAACTGACGACATGGAAGCCCGGACCGCATCGCCGGTTGACAATTCGCTCGGCACCGACCTGCTTCCTATCGCTTTGAGCGTGATAGCCGGAAGCGTGGACGTTATCAGCTTCCTCGGGCTCGGCGGCCTGTTCACCGCCCAAATCACCGGCAACCTGGTCATCCTGGCAGCACATGTTGCGATCGGCGGCGAAGCGCAGATCGCGCAGATACTGTCGGTTCCGGTCTTCATTGCGGTGGTCGGGCTGACCCGGCTGCTGGTCGCCGGCCTGGAATCGATCGGGTTCCCCTCGCTACACCCTCTCCTTTTTCTGCAGTTCCTGCTGCTCGCCGGCTTTTTGGTGCTGTGCGTTGCTGCCGGTCCGCACATGGACGTCACTTCGTCCATCGCGATCCTGGCGGGTATGCTCGGCGTGTCGGCGATGGCGGTGCAGAATGCATTGGTGCAGGTCTCGCTGAAAGGAGCGCCGGCCACCGCGGTAATGACGACCAACATCACCCGCTTCGTGATGGATGTCGGTGAAATGCTGCTCGGGCGCGATCCGGACGATGCGGCCAAAGCACGTATCCGGGCCAAGCACACCTGGCAGGCGATCGTCGGCTTCGCGGCCGGCTGCGGCCTGGGGGCGGCCTGCTATACGTCGGTCGGCCTGTGGTCGCTGGCACTGCCCGCCAGCCTGGCGCTGCTTGCGCTTGCGATCGACTAGCGCCATGCGAACTGTGCGGCCTAGAACGCGTAACTCACGCGGGCCACCGCAAAATTCACACCGTCATTGGGCTTTCTGATCCCGGCATTGGAAAAATGCTGAATCTTGACGCCGATGTCGACGCGATTTGCAAATATATAACCGGCGCCGACATGATCACCAAACTGAAAATTGCCGGATAAGCGACGGCCGTTGTTATTGTATTGGTCGGACAAAAGGTGAGCGCCGACGCCCGCCTCGATATAAGGGCCGGTCCCGCTGTTTCGCTGCAAGCGGAATACAGGGGTAATCCCGACATCAGTGATGTTCTGCGTCGCTCCCGGCGTTGCTCCCGGCTGGTGACGGAATCGTGTGCCATGCCACTCCGCCAAAGTGAGATCCCAATAGCCGCCGATATGGATGCCGTTGGACTCCCACCATCTGGATTTCCAGGCCCACTGCGCGCCGATACGGGCCATTTGGGTTCTGTTACCGGTCGCAAATTCAGCCGACAGGGAGTCGACTGCATAACAGGAAGATGACAGACATGCCAATACGCTCGTCACCGTGACTGTTTTAACGATAATGTTTTTTAAAAAAATCATGTTTTTATGTCTGAGCTGATTTTGGATTAATTTGGGGCTGCCATGGAATACCTTGCAAGAACCGCTCATGGCGCATTGCTTGCCGAAACCGCTGTGGATAAAAGTGGATCGGATACGCAGGCATGAAGTGTAAGCAAGCACCGATAAGCCGACTAGACGGTATAACCGGATTTCACTTATCCAAAAATGGAAGTAATAAGTGACGCAATTAAATGACGCAATTAAGTGATGCAATTAAGTGATGGACTTGAATAATGTGGCGCTCTGATTGCGCCGTATTTCGATCGATGCCGGCCACACCGGCAGCCGATGTTTTTAATCGGGTTCACGTTGTTAATTATCGATTTATGACTACATCCTAAAAAAGTGGGGCATATAGATTCTGATCGAGCACAAGCGACAAGCATAAAAACACTGCCTCAATTATTTGCAAGCGAGATTTCCAGGTTTGTTGATGAAGAGCACCCCATTTTTGAGCCCCTCTTTTAATTCGACTTGGCAAGCCAGAACAAGTCCTCCTGCAGATAATGCTTTACCGTCCATTAATGAGATGCACTGATTTCAGTTTGTTTTGATATGGCGCATCACGGCGCACACCACCCGCCCGTATTATTTATATTGAAGTGTTGTGATGGGCTTTTCTTGCTGTACAGCATCACATTATTCAAGCTCATGACTTAATTGAATTACTTCACTTAATTACTTTCATTTTTGGATGAGTGAAATCCGGCTTTACCGTCTAGTCGGCTTATCGGTGCTTGCTTACACTTCATGCCTGCGTATCCGATCCACTTTTATCCAGTCTGGGTTCATAGTGAAATGGTTTGACGGATTAACTCTGCACGAATAGCAATGAGGTCGATCATGGACAGCGATTCAATACGTTTAGACCCGCTTGGCGATATTGGGCGCTTTGAATCATGTCGCAATATGGAAGAATTATTCGGGAATTTCGGCCTGACACCAGGCGCTCGCTCACTGGAGATGGTGCCGCGCATCAGAGTGGATATTTCGGAAACCGATCACGTTTATCTGGTGAAGGCCGACATGCCGGGTGTTAGAAAGGAAAGCATCAAGGTATCAATTGATGGCAGCCAGATTTCGATCCGCGTCGAAGCAAAAAAGGAACAGCAGGATAGCAAAGACAAAAAGCCGGGGCGCACGGAACGTTACTGTGGAGAACAGTATCGCAGCTTTACCTTTGCTCAGGATATCGACGATGCAAAGGCGGAAGTCAGATATCAGGACGGCGTGCTCGAACTGTCGCTTCCAAAGAAGCTCGGATCTAGTGGAAAGCAACTTTCCATTCAATAACAATCCTTAACGAGACTCGCCGCCGCAGTGGCATGACAACAACTTCCTCTGGAAACATCGAACAGTTTCCGCCTCGACTGAAGCCGCGAACGGCAGGAAAACATTGATATTCCGCAAGGCAGGTGTCCCGATGAACACTATGCTAAATGTCTATTTATCTATTATCTTGTCGGTTCGGAATCCTGATGATCGCGACTGACGATAGCGTCAATTGCCTGGAAATGTCATGAAGTGGGCCATAGCCGTTCTTTATCTGCTTTCAATCGTTTACGTACATTTCCGCGGGAAAGTCAGATTGCCTTTTTTCCGGCAGTTATTCGATCATTCCTCGATCATGGCGCCGATCAACATATTCATGTATCTGTTTTCGGGCGTTCCTTCATCTTCCCGTTATTTCCCCGCAGCAAATTTCGATGATCTTCGACCGCTGGCGAACAATTGGGAGCAAATCAAGACCGAAGCACTTGTCTTGCTGACGATGCAAAAGATCAAAGCTCCCGAGAAAAATAATGATGCGGGTTTCAATTCATTTTTTAAAAGCGGATGGAAACGCTTTTATTTGAAATGGTATGACGCCAGCCATCCTTCAGCGGAACGCTTTTGTCCCAAGACGGTTGCGTTGCTGCGTGCAATTCCGTCCGTGAAAGCAGCCATGTTCGCAGAGTTGCCGCCGGGCGGGAAACTCAACCGGCATCGCGATCCGTTCGCCGGCTCGCTGAGGTATCACCTCGGACTCGTGACACCCAATAATGATCGCTGTTTTATTGAAGTCGACGGTCAACGCTATAGCTGGAGAGACGGAGAAGGGGTCGTGTTCGACGAAACATTCATCCACTGGGCGCAGAATGGCAGCGACATAAACCGAATTATTCTGTTCTGCGATATTGAGCGCCCGATGCACTATCGGTGGGCACAAGCGATCAACCGGTGGCTCGGCAGAACGATGATGACTGCGGCAAGCTCGCCCAATGAAACCGGGGATCAAACCGGCGGCATCAACAAGGTATTCCATCTCGTCTGGATCGCGGGCCAATATCGCCGGAAACTGAAAACCTGGAACAGGCCGTTATATTATGTAGTCAAGGGAGCATTAATCTTGTCCGTCGCCTTCCTGATCATCAAGGTTTAGCCGCGCGGTTTTCCGGCGCCCCATGGTGGCGCCGTTCGCTCAAGCGCTGAACGATCCCAGCGGCCCAGGTTGGCGGCTGCTTCATAGCTGCTTTGCAGGAACTCAAGCAGCACTGCGTCAGGCGATTCTGCTCGCCTTACTTCGTCATACGGCAGCAAGAATTCGCGCATTGCAGCGTCATAGATGGCGTTGCCCGGGCGCACCGGCGCCGTACCGAATCCCGGCGGCTCCGGGTAAGCATATGCGTAAAACACCGGATAGGGCACCGGCCCTCCTCCCGGCCAGAATCCGCAGCTGCTTAGCTCGTGCGAGTAAGCTTCACGCATGACCCAGTCGGGGCAATTGGGCGCGCCGCCCGGATGCTCGGGCGCTTTGCGTCCCGAAAAACGGGTCACGGCAAGGTCGAAGCTTCCCCAGAAGAAGTGCACGGGACTGCACTTGCCTATGAAGCCGGCACGGAATTTCTTCAATACGCGGTCTGCCTGCACCAGAGCGCGCCAGAACCGGTTGGCATACTCCGCGTCATAGGATGCGTGGACATG
>DASYKE010000229.1:0-15772 GCA_035995725.1 Burkholderiaceae bacterium
CGTCCCGGGACTCCACATGGCCAGCCCGACACTTACCGGCGCTGCCGCAGTAATACTATCCAAAACCGAACTGATGGCATTAAGCTTGGCCGTGAACAGGTCGTCCGTCGAGTTATCCAGCATAATCATGACCTTGGGAGCCGCCGCAGCACCCCCGGAGGAACCTAAAAAAATATCGATATCGTCCGCCATGCTGCGTAACGGCAATACTGCCAGCCCACAATACAATGACAACGCAAGTAATTTCGATTTATAGAACGTGTTCATCGCACATTTCCTTCCTGTTTAACAGCTTGCGGGAATATTGTCGGCCGGTACGCGTAGAGTGATACCTTGTGTCGTATTAACCGTTGTCTGGGTGACGGCGTCAGTTCCGACAGCCTTGATTTCCCACGTGCTATTTGCGCATAAGGAGTCACCGCTGTACGCATCGGCCACGCCGAATTCTTGGAGGCCGCCAAATGTACAGCCACGATCTTCACGTGAGTTTTGAGTGTCGAGTGCAGTGGCCGGAATGACCTGCGCCGTCAGGCATGCCGGTGCGGGGGTCAAGGCAACAGTCACGTCTGTGACGCCGTCACCATCGATATCGACACACTTGGTGTTGGCAACGTGGTTGCACGGGATAAAGAACACGTTGGTCGGCGTATCCGAAAATCGCCTCGTGCTGATGACCTCTTCCAATGTTTCGTCAATGGCGGCGTAGGTTTGATTGCGTTGTTGCATATTGCCAACCGTTTGCATACTGCCTTTACCAAGATTGAGACCGGTCACTACCATCAGTGTGATCAACATCAACATGATCAGAGCGACGATCAGTGTTACCCCTCTTTGCCTATGTCGCATATTTTTCATGGCTGTTTTCGTCCTGACGGGTTATTCAAACGCACTGCGGTTTGATAGACATGTCGTTTAAAACCGTCATTGCTAGCCGCAGTTGTAGTAGATCCGAGCGAGTAGATTTTCGTATCGGTGTAACCGGGCGAAGCTGTCGTATTGCGGGCGAGAAGATTCAGTTTGACTGCTACGACGTTGCGCCAGTTTGTGACGCACGCAGCACCGCTGCAAGCGGGGGAACTGTCGGGATCTGCAGTATAGAGTCCCGGCGCGCCATTGCTGGCGGTGTCGATGCCATATTCGATTTGAAGATTTTCGATTCCTTCGACCAGCGCAACGGGTGGTGATGAAAAGTTGGCCACGCCGCCACTTGCACCAAGTTCAACACGTTTTAACGTTGGTATGCGGTCCGAGCCGAGATCGTTATTGGCGATGAAATAGATATGCGTGCGGTAGCGGCGCAGCCCGGCAAGGTTGGTTGTGAGGCAGTCCTTCTGTTGCCGGGTAAGGTTCGCGCTATTCGTATCCAGTGCGTAATAGTCGCTGATGCTGTTGGAACCAAGTTGGGTCGCACTTTTGCAAAGCGAGGCCTGAAAATACGGCGTTCCGGCGCTCACAGCTTCACAATCGGCAGCTCCGGCGAAACAGGTGCTTGCACGCCGTATTACAAGTATATCGGTCCCTGTTTTCACGTCGGTCAGACAGGATAGTGCAGGGCTTGCGCCATTATTGTAGCCCTGTATATGCAACGGGAGCGCCGTTTTCAGGTCACTCAACGTGACCGAGCACGGATCGGGTTTGGTGGCCGGCGTCGTCAATGCGGTCGGATCGAATTCGCCCAGGAAACCGGCAAGTCGCAGATCCTCTGACAGTATCTGCATCGCGTAGCGGCCGTTTTCGATTTGGCGGTTGGCGCGTTCGATTTCGGCGCTGGTACTGCTGTTGGCGACAAAGAGCGTGCTGAGTCCGGCCATGATTACCAGGCCCAAGGTAATTGCCACCATCAGCTCGATCAGTGACAAACCGGTCTGATTGGCTTTATTGGGATGGGGGGTGCAGGGGTTCATGGCGAAATCGCATCAGGTTAAGAGCAGGACGGCAGGCCGATGGACACGCGCTCTAAAACTGCGCGTCGCAAGGTATCGGCGCCGTATAGATCCTTGCCGCAGGTTGCTGCAGGCGCCTTGGTCTGGTGCATGCCCTGCCAGGCAACCGTAATCAGGTATATGCCAGGAGTGCAGGCGGTCAGATCGGGGGCCTGTACCTGCGTGATGCAGCCACGGGCATCGACCATTGCGCCGACTTTCGTGGATCCCCTGGTTTCGGCAGCGCCCTGCAAGGCTTTGCTCCACTCGCATTGATCGCGCGCCGCACCCGCAGCGAGCGTGCTGCAGTCGGCAGGCTGGCTATTATCCCCTTTACCCAGGGCAGAGGCGGACACATAACTGGCAGCCTGCGAGCGATTGGCTCTCATGCGCTCGCTTAAGTTAGACAACAGCACAACCGCCTGCGCACGCTGGTACGCTTCGACTGTTCCCAACTGGATCATGCTCTGCAATCCGGCCAGTCCCAGCAAGCCGAAAGCTGTAATCACAAGGGTAACCAGCACCTCGATCAGCGAGAGGCCGCATTCATGCTTCCTATAGGATGGCCGGAGGGTCAGCATGCTGTCGACTTTTGATAGGGGCGGCCGCTCGGGTCGATCGTCACGCACCAGTGGATGGTCGTGCCGGAAGCCGTGATGTCGAAGGTGGGTGCGGTGGCGGCGGTGATCCGTCCCGAAACCCGATAAGTCAGGTCGGCCGGGCCAACGATAGTGGCGCCTTTGACGGCGGCGTGATCTTCAAGCTTTTTCGTGTTATCCGATGGGTCACGGATCTCCCAGCCGGCCTCCCAGGTATTCGCGGTCTTCGGTTGCAGCTTGACATTGACATTGCGTTTGAGCGCTTCGCTGCGTGCTTTTGACAAGGCAACATAAAGATCGGCGGCAACCGCCTTGATCCGCTGCGTGGCGATTAAACTGGACAAGGATGGACCTGCGATCACGGCCAGTATGGCAACGATCGAGACCGTCACCATCAATTCGATCAAGGTAAATCCCGCAGCATTTCGCTGCTGAGCTTTAACTGCATGCGTAGGATCGGGTTGGAAACGGCGGATGATCTTCATGGTGCCAACCTACCATTTGTCCGCAGGGACCTTGTTGCCAGCTTGATCGATGGTCAGATCTGGTTCATTGGCATTGGCCTGGGCTTTGCCCGGAATTGGCGCTGCCTTGGCAAGGAAACTCGGTGGAGTGCCGCTGGCTGGAACGACCGTGATGTTATATAAACTGGAGACATTGGCCGGGTCAGCAAGATTAAGAGTCGCCTTGTCTGCGTAACTCCGGCTGTCGAGCAGATATTGTTGCTCTCGCTGTGCAATATTTATCAAATGCGCTTGCGCCAACGCCCGGTTCGATCGAACGATATATTTGAGATAGGAAGGATAGGCTATTGCAGTGATTATCCCGACTATCGCTACCGTGACCATCAATTCGATCAAGGTAAACGCTTGCTGTCTTTTGACCTTGTGAGCGGGCTCAGCAGGACCCGCTTTATTGGGGGTGTTCATTTTTCCATTTCTCCAAAATAATGCTATGCGTCAATATCGAAGCGGCAATCGTTGTGCATATTGTTCACGCCAGCCTGCATTACTACGATAGCGATGATTGTTATTAGTCCGACAAGGGCGAAACCGCCCTATCGCGACCTATCGTATAAAGCCAGGTAGTTCCGTAACGCATAGTTGCCTTATGACACTATTTTCGGCTTGGAACGTTAGTAATATATCTTTGTTGCAATGGGTAAAATACCCATTAAATTGCAAGTCTGCAATAACTTGGCATTGAAAAGGTGTGATAAATGGGCAAAATCCACATATAATTTTTTTATCGCAAGGATTTGTAGTTGGAAAGACACGAAAACCGTCGATGAGCCGCTTTTAGTGAAATTAAATTGCCAATATGATCTTTTTGGGAATAGAGGGCATGGCCTGCCTGATTGCTGATGAAACAGGCGTCGAAGCGGCATCCGGTGTAACACTTGCAAGCGCGGCAGCTCACTGATTGAATAACGACGGCCGGGTCGAATGAAAAGAACGGCTTCTTTAGAGGGTTACAGGCCCAGGTCGAGCGAACAAGGGAAAATAGTCGAACCAGACTGCCCCGCTTGGCAAGGCGGATCTACCCCGCGCATGAGCACGGACCGGTGTGAGAAAGCTGTGCCCGCCCTGCAGGAGCCGGTATGCCCGGGATTAAGTCCCCAGATTTCTCGAATGCCGACTAGGGACTTTCGCCAATCACAGTCGGGCCAGTGTGGCCGGATCAGGTTCGCCCCCGAAATACTTGCGCAAGCAATCGTTAAAGATTTCATTGTCGGGAGTGGCCTGCGCAAACAAGGTCATCGATGATCGAAACTTCATCGAATCGGGGTAACCAAAAATCTCGTCGATTGAGCGCCCATCCACTCCAGCCACGAGCCGGCTGCACTGCCGCAGCCTAGGTCCGAGCACGGGGTGTTTTAAATACGCCTCGGCTTCTTCGAGAGATGAAATCGCAAACCTGAGCGCCAGATCGCTGCGGCCCAAGCCTTTGATCTGCGGAAAAATAAACCACATCCAATGATTGCGTTTGTTACCCTCCCGCAGCTCTTTGCATACGTCTTCGAAGACCGGTCGCTGCGCGTCAACAAAGCGTTGCAGCTGGTATTGATCGTTCATGTCTTTCTCCACAATGGTAAAAGGCAGGATTGGGCACAGCCGGGTTCCAATATGATCGAAAAGCGGCAACCGGACGTCGACGGGCCAAAAAATCAAATCCGCGTGCCTGTTTAGTATCTGTTTACATTGGCAGCCGTCAATCCGGAGACATTCCCGCGACGCTTGTAAAAAATTTCGCCAGTGGTGGAATAAACCGCGATGGAATTGCGTTTACCTTCACGCAACTCCACTTCAACCCTGAAAGGTGCCACCATGAAAATAACCGAACGCCTCACGCCTGCCGCTTCCGCCGCATCGATACTGGTCAGTATCCTGCTTGTGGCCTGCTCTTCCATGCACTCCGCCATGGCGGAAACACCCGCTAAAATGAATGATGGCGTGCTGACAGGCAACAACGGGATGACGCTGTACATCTTTGACAAGGATACCGACGGCAAGAGCGCATGTAATGGCAAGTGCGCGGAAAACTGGCCGCCGCTTGTTGCGGATGGATCTGCCAGCGGCGACTTCAGTGTCATTACACGCGACGACGGCAAGAAGCAATACGCTTACAAAGGCAAGCCGCTTTACTTTTGGGCCAAGGATCAAAAGCCGGGAGACAAGACGGGCGATGGCGTCAACAACGTCTGGCACGTGGCGAAATAGGTTAATGTAACGTGCGGCGCGCTTGCCGGCGCCGCAAGGCCAAAGCATCCGGCATTCCGGTTTCAGGGCGTCGAATGAGAAATCTGACTGAACATCTGCCTCGCCTGAGGCGCTACGCCCGTGCGCTTACCGGCGACCGGTACGCCGGCGACGACCTGGTTCAGGATACGCTGGAGCGCGCCCTGTCGCGCTTCGCTTTCTTTCGGCAGGGATCGAAGCTCGATTCCTGGCTGCTCACGATCATGCACAATATCTTTATCAGCCAGTTAAGGCATCAGGCTGCCAGGCCGCCCGTTGAGCCCCTCGACGAACAATTCGTGGAATCGGCCGTTCGCGGTTCGGAAGGCGATATGCTCGATCTGCGCGACCTCGACCGGGCTCTTGCGCAATTGCCGGCAGAGCAGCGCGAGGTGTTGCTGTTGATCAGCCTGGAAGACTTGTCCTACGAGGAAGCCGCTCGCGTACTTGGCGTCCCGCTCGGCACTGTCATGTCCCGCCTGTCGCGCGGACGCGAACGACTGCGTTCCGTGCTCGCCGGAGATCCATCGGCAACCGCTGAAGTCGCTCACTTGAAGGTCGTCAAATGAATCGCCCGCTTGATTCGGAACTGAATGAATTGGTGGACAGCAGGCTGGCTCCCCGGCGCGCAGCCGAAGTTCAGGAGTGGCTGGCAGAGCACCCCGATGAGGCCGCGAAGGTTCATGCCTGGAAGAAACAGAAAGAGGCACTGCATGCCGCCTTCGACAAGATACTCGACGAGCCGCTACCAGGCCATCTGAACGGATCGGCCATGCCAGGCCCGCTGTGGCGTCGCCAATTGCCGAGAATGATCGCGGCCGCGGGCTGGCTTGCCGCTGGCATTGCGATCGGATTCTTTGCGCGAGACTCGTCGGTGCTAACGTCCCGAACCGAGCTTGCGGCCTCGCTCCCGCGCCAGGCGGCCGTGGCGCACGTGATTTATTCGCCCGAGGTTCGCCATCCTGTGGAGGTCGGTGCCGACCAGGAAGCGCATCTTGTGCAGTGGTTGTCCAAGCGGCTCGGCGCCTCGCTGGTGATTCCCAGTCTGAATGCCCAGGGCTTCAGTCTTGTTGGCGGCCGGCTGCTGCCATCCGACAAAGGGCCGGCTGCACAATTCATGTACCAGGACAAAGCCGGCGTCAGGCTTACGCTGTACGTTCGGCACGACGCCGGCAACGCCGAGACCGCGTTTCGCTTTGCAGAGGAAGGATCGCTAAGCGTTTTCTATTGGGTCGACGGACCGTTCGGGTATGCTCTTTCGGGCGAAGTGCCGCGCGACAAGCTGCTGAATCTGGCCGAGGCGTCGTACCGGCAACTGGGCCGCAACAAGTAGACCAAGTAGACGGCTTTATTCGAAAGCAGGCGTTGATCTCGGGGCAGGCCAGCCCGGCCCGAGATCAACGCTTTTTGTCTTGACCCGTCTCCAATGCGGCTGCGCCCGGCTTGACGCTTCCGTCCTTCTGCGGCACTTCGATCGGTTTGACTTCGACCGGCGCGACGCCCTGCTCCCTGATACCCAGTTTATCCGCCGTCCTGGGTGACAGGTCGACGATGCGGCCTTCGACGTAAGGCCCGCGATCCCTGATCTCGACCACTTCGCTTTTGCCGTTTTGCAGGTTGGTCACCTTGGCCTTGGTGCCAAGCGGGAGCGTCTTGCTTGCAGCGACGTTGGATTGCGGGTTCATCGGCGTACCGTCCGCCATTTTCTTTCCGTGGAAATTTTTGCCGTAGTACGACGCCTTGCCCTTCTTTGCCTTGCCGGAGCGGTCCAGGTTCGGTTTTTTCGGCACCTTCTCGATAACCGGCCTGGTACCGGCTGAGACCGGCTCTTTCGCTGCAGCCGCGGCGCTGACGCAGCATGCCAGGATCAGGAACAGCTTGATGCGGATCTGGCCATTTCGATCGAATCCCATTGCAGTCTCCATTATTGGTATTGAAACATGCTTGTACGGCAGAAAGCTTTGTACCGGGTTCTCCTTCCAGTCTTCGGCATCATCCGACCCGGTCGATAAATCGACCGATGGCGCGGCAGATGGCGGATAATGAAATTCGATGTCGCGTGCAGGCAAAAGTTTCTGCACAAAAGCCTTGTTGCATTAGCCGTCATGAGAACTGAAAAGCCGGTTGCGCATCCAACTTGTTCCGGTACATGACGTTGAAAGACAATATGGGAACCAGCAGTCTCGACCCCGACAATCTGACCAGAGGACGGGACCGTCGCATTGGCCGCGGTCATGGAACAGGCGCACTCGGTCCCAGCGACACGTCCGATAGCGGCAGCGATTTGCACGGAGCGCCCGGTCTGGCGCATCAGGTAGGCCTGGACCTGGGTTTGGGAACCGGCACTACTTCCGACCCGGAAGAAAGCGAGTGCCACCAGTGTGCCGGCCCGGATGTCGGCGACGCCCACCTCGATAGCGATTCTGATTCGCGAGGTACCGGCGAGTGCGCCGCCGCGGCGCGGGATACGATAGTACGGGATGGCGCCGATATCGATGTCGACCATATCGAAACCGCCGACGGCAGAGAAGAATTCGCCGGCACCGACGATGAGATGACTGACACGGAATATGAATCGGCCGACGCTGACGGCGAAACTGCCGACGATGAAGATGAAACTACCGATGCGGATAGTGAAACTGCCGACACTGGAGGCGAAACTGCCGAGGTTGAAGGTGAAACTGCCGATGCTGACGGTGAAACTGCCGACGATGCGGGCAAGCAAATCCTCGGGCGGCGGAAATAACAGCCAGGCGCGACGCAAGCGTCGCATTTTGCGATCGGCTGCCTGACTCCGGCAGAGCAAAAAGCCGGTCAGATTTTCTGACCGGCTTTTTCAGACAGGTGGCTGCAAGCTTGACTGCGCAGCGGCTTCCAAGGTTCAGGCTTCCAGTTTTGCGTCGAGCGTGATTTTGGTATTCAGCAGCTTGGAAACCGGGCAGTTAACCTTTGCGTTGTTTACCGCCTCTTCGAAGGCCTTGCGGTCCGCGCCCGGTATTTTTGCCGACAGGTCCAGATGCACCGCCGTAATCGCGAATCCGTCATCGACCTTGTCCAGTGTCACGGCCGCGCTTGTCCTGAGACTTTCCGCGGTCATGCCCTTCTCACCCAGTTGCGCCGAAAGAGCCATCGTGAAACAGCCTGCATGCGCTGCCGCGATCAATTCTTCCGGGTTGGTCCCCGGTCCGTCTGCGAATCGGGCGTTGAAGCCATACTGCGTATTGTCGAGCACACCGCTCTGGGTAGAGAGGCTGCCTTTGCCATCCTTGAGTCCGCCACTCCATACGGCCGATGCTGTGCGTTTCATTGTGATCTCTCCTAAGTCAGGGATGATGATATTGGTCGGTGGAACAAGCAAGGTAAAGCAAAGCGATTCGCCTTAGCGGGGCAAAATACGGTCAATGAACTCATTAACGACGCTTCCTCTTCTTTTTCGAAGGCGGCGGAGCGATCAGTGCACCGGTCCAGAAATCGGCTACCTGTTTCGCACCTTGCGTCATCATGGTTGCCGCCTGGCGCTTGGCTTCCGCAGTGGCGCGACTGCGCGCCGCACCGGCCACGGCATTGGCGCCACTCAACCACATGCTCAGAAAAGGATTCTTTTTGGTCCAGGGATTTTTCATATGCGTTTTTCGCTTTCCAGATATAAACAGGACTGCGGACTGCGCGGGCAAAGCCGCTGCCGCCTGCACGTACCTGAATTGGACACAAGCCGTTCAAAACGTTCCAATCGAAATCAGGAAAGCATGCGGAAACTTTCAGTGAATTAACGAAAATATTCGTGGTCAACGCAACAGTGCCGCGCCTTCGCCGCATTCCGTGCCGCGTGTAACTATCGCTCGCGCGATCAACGGTCAGCATCCTGGTTGCCTGAGTCTTTTGCTCCGCTGTTTCCTCCTCGATAATCGATTCTGGAAATATCTTGATATGGCGCAAAAGGACAAAGCGCAATTGATGCCGGCAGCTTAACGGTCAAGATTCGAAATAAATAGAATTAAAGAAGTCATTAAGAGAAGTCATTAAGCATTGAAAGGTCAAGCCATGCGCATGAGCGATGAAGAATATTTCCGAAGCTGCGTTGCAAGAGAACGGCATCTGGCGCATTTGCTCGGCCATCACAATATTGAAGAGTGCTATGAAAGCGCCGGGATATTATGGGAAAACACGCAGGCATTGCCGAAGTGGACTCGTGACTGGAATGCCTGCGGCCCCCTGATGTGCGAGTACGACATCACGATTAATTACGGCAAAGAACCGGGGGAAGCGCATAGCAGTTTCGTGACGATCGGGCCTGTTGTCGCGCACTTCTCGGACCATCCTGCAAAGGAACGCGCTGTCATGTACGCCATCGTGAAAGCGGTAATCTTTCTGCTGGAACATGCCAAATCCGGCAAATCGAAATAGCTTGGCCGCAAGAACAGGCAAAGGCTTGGCATGTCCGGCACCGGGAGATGTATCCGTATCCGACAAAACCGTTGCTACCCCTCGAATCTGCCGAAACGGGTAAAGCGTGTGGCGAAATATCCACTATCTTCACTTTCATCGCAAAAATGCCCGCACCAGCAAGCCTGTGTTGTGACTCAGCAATATTCATACTGCCTATATGCGATATATCCGATAGAAATTTGACGGGTCCCTCAATACTCTTATACTGTGTTATTGCAGTGCACCATAAATGCAACCGCCGGGATTTTCGCTGTCAGCGTTATCTCATGTCTTTTCTAACTCAGTAATCCACCGCAGTCCCGGAGCATTCAGCTTTCATGCCGATGTATCCCGGCAGTGCGTGCGCTGGCCATCCGTTAATCGATGAGAAGGAAACCATGAAGACAAATAGAAAAATGCTCAAAACCATGCATGAAACCGGCCGCTTGATATTCTCCGGCAGTTCCAGATCGGCGGCATCGATGTTCCAGCGCATGTTTCCGCGCAACCGCTCCACGGATCCCGATCAAAGGAGCAAAACCGGGGCTGCAATCGCAGCTCCGCAAAATAGCGTCGCCGGCAAACGCGGCTCGCGGCGGCGTCCGAATATCGTGCTGGAATGCGCGTCGGATTCGGCACCCGGTTCAACCGGTTCGCAGATGCAACCGGACCTTGTGGTCAAATCTCAAGGGATCAGGCGCTTCAAGTCGGCAAAAGTCGAGGCAAATACCGGCGCGCAATTTTTAACCCGCTCTTACACCAATCAGGCCGGCACGCGGGAATACAAGCTATTCATACCGTCGGGATATTCCGGACAGGCGCTGCCGCTGATCGTGATGCTGCACGGTTGCAAGCAGGATCCCGACGATTTTGCGGCCGGCACCCGAATGAATGATCTCGCTGAAGAGCAACAGTGCCTGGTAGCCTACCCCGCGCAGACTTCGAGCGCCAACGGATTCCGGTGCTGGAACTGGTTTAACTCCGTTGACCAGCAACGGGGGCAAGGCGAGCCATCGATCATCGCCGGCATCACGGCCGAAATCATTGAAAACTATCACGCCGACAAACAACGGATTTATGTCGCGGGACTTTCGTCCGGCGGTTCAATGGCTGTCATCATGGGAACCACCTATCCCGATCTGTATGCTGCCGTCGGCGTCCACTCGGGTCTCGCATATGCGGGAGCGAACAATCTCTACTCCGCCATCCTTGCGATGCGGCGCGGTGCGCGGCTTGCACCGTACGATGCGGATCACACCGGGGCGACCGATGCATGTCCGCGTGCAATTTCCACCATTGTTTTTCACGGTGACGAGGATAAAACCGTTCATCCGGACAACGGCGATCAGGTAATGGCACACAGCGCGCCGAATTCCATCGGGGGCACGCCTCCGACCGAAATGGAAATGAGTGTAAAGCGCGGTCAAGTGCCGAACGGGCATGACTATACCCAAACCATTTACTTCGACCATGCTCGAAAAGTCGTCGCGGAGCACTGGCTCGTACATGGCGCCGCGCATGCATGGTCGGGAGGAAATCCAGCCGGCAGTTTTACCGATCCCAAAGGTCCGGACGCAACCAGGGAGATGCTGCGCTTTTTCTTTTCGCAGTCGCAATCCTCATCGTAACCCGTGTAACCCGTATTGACTGTCGCAAATACGCCGAGGGCGGCAAACACGCGCGTACAATTTGCTGCCGGCGGCCCTGTTCACCACTGCATCGGGCATTTGCGCTATCGTAGACATGGCGGTGCCGGACCGCAGTCCGGTACGCCGGGAACAGGCAAGGAGCGGGCAAGCAACAGGCAAGCTCATTCCATCCCAAACTCTCTCATCACGCAATGAGATGAAAGCCTGGTGGCGGAATTGGCCATTGGCCGTTAGCCATTTCCATAAAATTCAATGAGCGAGGAGAATATCGATGGAGTCCATCACGAATTTACTGAGCGGGCTGGGCGTGGATCATGTTCGCTATCATGGCCAGGATCTGCACAGCCGCTCGCCCATTGATGGTGTCACCTTGGCCGTCTTGCGCGCCGATCAGCCGCAGCAGGTGTCCGCGAAAATCGGGCGCGCGCAATCCGCATTCGAGCAATGGCGCAATCTGCCGGCACCGCGGCGCGGCGAACTGGTCCGCCTGTTCGGCGAAGAACTGCGCATGCATAAAGCAGCATTGGGCAGGCTGGTGACGATCGAAACCGGCAAAATTCTGCAGGAAGGCCTGGGCGAAGTGCAGGAAATGATCGATATCTGCGACTTCGCGGTCGGCCTGTCGCGCCAGCTGTACGGCTTGACGATTGCCTCCGAGCGTCCCGGCCACCGGATGATGGAGACTTGGCACCCGCTCGGCGTGGTGGGTGTTATTTCCGCATTCAATTTTCCGGTCGCGGTGTGGGCGTGGAATGCGGCGCTGGCATTCGTATGCGGCAACAGCGTGGTCTGGAAGCCATCCGAAAAAACGCCGTTGACCGCCATTGCGGTGCATGCGCTGTTTGCCAGGGCCGTTGCGCATTTCGGCAACGATGCGCCGGACGGATTGGCGGAGCTGATCATCGGCGGTCACAGCTGCGGCCAGGCACTGGTAAACGATGCCCGGGTACCATTGATCAGCGCCACCGGCAGCACGCGGATGGGACGCGCGGTGGCACAGAGCTGCGCGCATCGGCTGGCGCGCTCCATCCTCGAACTGGGCGGCAACAATGCGATGATCGTGGCGCCCAGCGCCGACCTGGAACTGGCCGTGCGCGCCATCGTATTCTCGGCGGTGGGGACCGCAGGGCAGCGCTGCACCACGCTGCGGCGGCTGTTCGTGCACGACAGTGTGTACGACACGCTGGTGCCGCGCCTGAAAAAAATCTACGCTTCTTTGGCAATCGGCAATCCGCTTGAGAAACAAACCCTGGTCGGCCCCCTGATCGATGCCGATGCATTTGCGACGATGCAGAGCGCGCTCGATGCGGCGCGCGCGGAACAAGGCAAAGTCCACGGCGGCGGGCGGGCGACGGTGGCCGGCTGTCCGGAAGGCTGTTACGTGCATCCGGCGCTGGTGGAAATGCCGGCGCAGAGCGGGATCATGCATCAGGAAACCTTTGCGCCGATTCTGTACATCGTGCGCTACCAGACGCTGCGCCAGGCGATCGACTGGAACAATGCGGTACCGCAGGGACTGTCATCCAGCATCTTCACCACCGACTTGCGCGAAGCGGAAAGCTTCATCGCGGCCGGCGGCAGCGACTGCGGCATTGCCAACGTCAACATCGGGCCGAGCGGCGCCGAGATCGGCGGTGCATTCGGCGGCGAGAAGGAAACCGGCGGCGGGCGCGAATCGGGCTCCGATGCATGGAAGGGTTATATGCGCCGCTCGACCAATACCGTCAACTACAGCGGATACTTGCCGCTGGCGCAGGGCATCAGTTTCGATATCTGATTTTGCATCATCCGTTGACATCGGCGGCAGCGCAAGCGACCAACGGGAGTGCACCGCCAATGCCACCGCCTGCTCCCTGCTGCATCTTGATCTGATCGGCGCGTCATGGAACACGACTTTTCCTCGGCCTTCGTAGTGTTGTTGCTGGTATTGGACCCGCTGGGCAACCTGCCGGTATTCATTTCCGTTTTGCGTTCGGTGCCGCCGAAGCGCAGGCGCAGGATCGTTGCGCTGGAATGCCTGATCGCGTTCGGCGTATTGCTTTTGTTCATGCTGATAGGCAAGGCTTTTCTGAATTTGATTCACCTGTCCGAGCGGTCGCTGGAAGTCGCCGGCGGGGTGATCCTGTTCCTGGTGGCGATACGCATGGTGTTTTCCGGCCCCGACGGGATTTTCGCCTATCTGGGCGAGAAGGAACCATTCATTTTCCCGCTGGCGGTTCCATTGATTGCCGGTCCTTCGGCGCTGGCGACGGTACTGGTGCTGGCATCGCGGCAACCGGGACGCCTGATCGAGTGGGTGGCGGCGCTGTCCTGTGCCATGCTGGTGACGGCCGCCGTGCTGCTCTCGGCTGACCGCCTGCATCGGGTTCTCGGCGACTCCCTGGTAAGCGGCATTGAAAAACTGATGGGCTTGATACTGACGGCGATAGCGGTGGAGATGATACTGGCCGGCGTGCATCATTATTTCATGGGGTGAAATAGCGGTTGCCAATGCCGCTATGCGGCCAATGAGCCGGGATCGGGGTATGATGCCGTAAATATGCCAACGTTGTCATGCACAGGCATTCTGTTTAAAAATCATTCCGGCACGGATTTTTGGCGCTCGCCATTTTTTTCTTATGACCCATATCGTTATCCTTGGCTGCGGTTTCGGCGGCCTGTCGGCGGCACGTGAACTGGCATCGGCCGATGTGCAGATCACATTGATCGACCGCAGCAACCACCATCTTTTTCAACCCTTGTTATACCAGGTTGCCACCGCCGGACTGTCGGCCCCCGCCATCGCCGCACCGATCAGGCATATCCTTGCCGGCCAGCGCAACCTGACCACGCTGATGGCATCGGTGTCGGCCATCGACGGGCGGCGGCAAGCGGTCGTGCTGGACGACGGGAGCGAGATTGCTTACGACTACCTGGTTGTTGCGACCGGTTCCACGCACAGCTATTTCGGCCATGACGAATGGGCCGCGGTAGCGCCGGGATTAAAGACGCTGGGAGACGCATTCGAGATCCGGCGCCGCATCCTGATGGGATTCGAAAATGCGGAGCGCGAAACAGACGATGCGGAGCGCGCCAGCTGGCTGACTTTCACCATCATCGGCGCCGGCGCCACCGGTGTCGAGATGGCCGGAACGCTGGCGGAAATTGCGCGCCATACCTTGCGCGGAGAGTTCCGCCGTATCGATTCCCGCCAGGCACGGATCGTACTGATAGAAGGAGCCGATCGCGTATTGCCGCCTTATCCGCCCGACCTGTCCGAGAAAGCGCGCGCGCAATTGGTAAAGCTCGGCGTCGAGGTGCGCACCGGCTGCCGCGTGACCGACATCGACAAAGAGGGCGTGACGTTTACAACTGAAAAAGGCAGCGAGCGGCTGGCATCGAAGACCGTTATCTGGTCGGCGGGAGTGGCCGCATCGCCGTTGGGAAAATCTCTCGGCGTGCCGCTCGATCGCGCGGGACGGGTGGTGGTCGAACCGGATCTGTCGATTCCCGGTCGTCCGGAAATTTTCGCCATCGGCGATCTGGCTGCCGCGACATCGGATGGCAAGCCGGTGCCGGGCGTGTCGCCCGCCGCCAAGCAGATGGGCCGCACCGCCGCACGGAATATTTTGCATCGCATGAAGGGTGAAACCGGCGAAACTTTCCGCTACAAGGATTATGGCTCGTTAGCCACCATCGGACGCAAGGCCGCCGTTGCAATGGTAGGCAAGCTCAAGTTCTCCGGTTTTTCTGCGTGGCTGTTCTGGCTGTTCGTGCATATCTATTTTCTGATCGGTTTTCGCAACCGCCTGATGGTGATGACCGATTGGGCCTGGGCATATTTCACATTCGAGCGCAATGCACGGATCGTGGTCAGCCCTGACGATGAGATAGCAGAAAAGCCGGCTCAAGAAAATGGCAAGAAGGTTGCGTGAATAGAGTCATTCCACGCGGGCGTTGAGTGCGAAATGGGAATGCCATGCGCTTGCAGTGCGCTTTCGGCGAAGGACAATTCGACCGCGTTCTCCGGCTTGCAGAGGGAAGCCGTTTTATCCGCGCATCGCTGCGTCAGGCTGCAACGATACATCACGTCTCACTTCCACAAGCCGAGCAATTTGCCGGTTCTGAAGCCGCGAAAGATGGCCTTGGCAAGCTGCCTGAGCAGCCCGTTCTTGCCGATCAGGTCTTCCTGTTTCTTGTAATCGGCTAGCAGCAGGTCGATCGAGTCCGGTTGTACAACTTTGCGTTTTGTCATATTTCCCCCGTCAGGCGGCAGTGTCTGCCAAATGACCGATTACATAAAATTATTTTCACCCCCAGACGTTTCAGAGCTATTAAACGAACTCCAAGCGCAAACTCCAAGCGATCTTTATTCTGCAGGCGCCTTTAACGTCGCGGCGGCTTGCAGATTTGCTTCAGATTCCGACATCAATGATCTTGCTGCAGTCAGGCAAGGGAGA
>DASYKE010000230.1:0-5348 GCA_035995725.1 Burkholderiaceae bacterium
TGCTTCCGGCATGCAGAAAACTAAAGCGGCATTTTGAATGGAACACCATTCACCGATTCAGGTCGAATCAGAAACAGACTGCACCGAGAGTGCACGGCACAGTCAGAAATGACAGCCGGATACATCTGTACACGAAAGACAGCCTATGAGATTGCGCGATCCAACAACATGGATGTGGGGCGAAGCATTGGAACTATTGGAGCGTGCTGACAGACTGCATCGCCAATTCTTTCAGCTTGAAAATAACCGCAACCGGTTTCCGACTTGGGAACCGCCAGTCGATATATTCGAGACGGAACAGGAACTTGTCGTTCTCGTTGCATTGCCTGGCGTGGCGGCAGAGCAGCTAGACGTTTCCGTTGATGGTGCTACAGTGATTATTCGCGGTCGGCGTGGAATGCCAGCCAACTATAGGAGTGCGGCGATTCGCCGGCTCGAAATTCCTTATGGCCGATTTGAACGGCGTATCGAATTGGCTCCGGGGCAATTTCAGCCAGGACAGCGATGGCTGCAGGATGGCTGTCTAGTCCTGACCTTAAACAAGCTCGGATGATTTGTCATGGAAGCTGAACAAGAACGACGTCACGACCTGCAGTCTCGCAATGAGAATGAATCTGTTATAGAAGCGACGCAACCAGCAGCGGCGCGCGAGCGGCAGGCATTGCCCGAAGACGCGATGATCATTGTGCCGGTGCGTAACATGGTTTTGTTCCCGGGACTGGTGGTGCCGATTAATGTCGACCGAGAGCGTACGATCGCCGCAGCGCAAGAGGCAATGCGCACCGAGCGCCAAGTGGGTGTGATCCTGCAACGTGACGCCCAGGCAGAAGCACCGCAACCAGAGCAATTGCACCAGATCGGCACGGTTGCCAGTATTCTGCGCTACGTCACAGCAAAAGATAATGGCCACTACATCGTGTCCCAAGGGCATCAGCGCTTTCGCATTATCGAATTTCTGGAAGGCTATCCGTTCTATGCGGCGCGCGTGCAACTGTTGCCGGAAGCCGATGAACAAACTCCGGAAATCCAGGCGCGCCTGCTTCAGCTCAAGGAGCGATCGACGGAGATCCTTGAGTTGTTGCCGCAAGTCCCGGCGGAGGTGGCAAGTGCTGCGCGGAACATCACGTCGGCATCGCTGTATGCCGATTTTGTGATTGGCTTGATGGATATCAGCGTGCAGGAGAAGCAGGGCATTCTCGACATGCTCGACCTGCCGAAGCGGCTCGATAAAGTGCTGGGTCTTCTGGTGCATCGCCTTGAAGTATTGCGACTGTCACAGCAGATCAGCCAGCAAACCAAGGAGCGCATGGATGAGCGGCAACGCGAATTTTTACTGCGCGAGCAATTGAAGACCATCCAGGCAGAGCTGGGTGAAACTGACGGCAACGATAGTGAGGTGGCCGACCTGGCCGAAGCCATTGCCAAGGCGAAAATGCCGCCGGAAGTCGAGGCGCACGCAATAAGGGAACTGAAGCGACTTCAAAAGATGTCGGAAGCGGCTGCCGAATACTCGATGTTGCGCACCTATCTCGAATGGCTGACCGAGTTGCCCTGGTCGGTGATGACCGAAGACAAGATATATTTGCCGGAAGCCCGCCGAATCCTGGATGAAGACCATTTCGGTCTCGAAAAAGTGAAGCGGCGCATTCTCGAATATCTCGCGGTACGCAAACTCAACCCGCAAGGAAAAAGTCCGATCCTGTGCTTTGTCGGCCCACCGGGCGTCGGCAAAACATCGCTCGGGCAAAGCATCGCCCGCGCGACCGGCCGCAAGTTTGTCCGTGTGAGCCTGGGAGGAGTGCATGACGAAGCGGAAATTCGCGGCCACCGCCGCACCTATGTCGGCGCACTGCCGGGCAACATCATTCAGGCAATCCGTAAAGCGGGTGCACGCAATTGCGTGATGATGCTGGATGAAATCGATAAGCTCGGCGCCGGCTTTCACGGCGATCCGGCCTCGGCCATGCTGGAAGTGCTGGACCCCGAGCAGAACGCGACTTTTCGCGATAACTATCTGGCTGTTCCGTTCGATCTGTCCAAGGTATTGTTCATCTGCACCGCCAACATGCTCGACACCGTTCCCGGCCCGCTGCGCGACCGCATGGAAGTGATTTCACTACCCGGTTATACCGAACAGGAAAAAGAGCAGATTGCGCGGCGCTATTTGGTGCCGAGGCAGCGCGAAGAAAATGGCCTGACCCCCGAACAATGCGTTATCAGTGATGATGCGATCCGCGCGATCATCCACGACTATACGCGTGAAGCGGGTGTGCGTAATCTGGAACGCGAGATCGGCAGTGTATTTCGTCATGCCGCGATGCGCATTGCCGAAGGCACCGCGCAGCAGGTGAATGTCGATGCGCCGGACTTGCCGGCGATCCTCGGGCCGCCAAAATATGAAAGCGAACTGGCGATGCGCACCAGCCTGCCCGGCGTGGCGACCGGGCTCGCGTGGACACCGGTCGGCGGCGACATCCTGTTCATCGAAGCGAGCCGTACCCCCGGCAAAGGCAAGTTGATCCTGACCGGGCAGCTCGGCGACGTAATGAAAGAAAGCGCGCAAGCTGCGCTCACGCTGGTCAAGGCGCACTCTGCAGAACTGCATATTGCGCCGGACATGTTCGAGAAAAACGATATCCATGTGCATGTGCCGGCCGGCGCGATTCCGAAGGACGGCCCCAGTGCCGGCGTCGCGATGTTCGTCGCGCTCGCATCGCTGATGGTGGACCGTCCGGTGCGCAGCGACCGCGCGATGACCGGCGAGATCAGTTTGCGGGGGCTGGTGATGCCGGTGGGCGGTATCAAGGAAAAAGTGCTGGCAGCGTTACGAGCCGGTATTACAACCGTACTGCTGCCGGCACGTAACCGGAAAGAACTCGAAGAAATTCCGGAAGAAGCACGCCGCCAGTTGGAGTTTGTGTGGCTGGAGACCGTGGATGATGCTGTGCGCGAGGCGATTGGCGAACCGGTGGAGGTGCACTGACTCAAACTGGATCCGACATAGAGTGCCGAATTAAGTCGAAGCTACTACGGCAATGAAGAACGGTAATTGATAGAGGGATTCAAACCACCAGCGAGTTCCGTTCATGTTGTCGGCCTCGGGAGGGCTTGTTAATCCTGCAATAGTGCATAACCACGCATTTTCGACAGAATGACGGACGATTGCGACCGGCTTTTCGAGCGAGACAATGCTACTGTTGCCTGCGCACGGATGGTTCTGAACCCGTATCGACTCCTACGCCATGTTTGTGAACCATTTCGGCGCCCAGCCATGCTGAAATAGCGAGAATGCCGACTGCCACGACAGACAGCAGCAGTGGAGTTCCGCGGCTTTCAGTCCCATTCACACGCAGCCATATATTGACTGCATAAAGGGTCACCGCTACCAGGTTCATCGACATATGTAAAAGAGCGATTTTCTTTACCTTGGAATCGGTCAGCGATAGAAAATCGATGACCCCTGGTATTGCTGCTGCAAGCGCACCGACAAACCCGCCGACCATCGTATAGAGCGCCACTGTTGCCCAAGTCTCCAAATTGGCGCTGCGCAGTGAAATCAGGTCGCATATCAACGAGAAAATAAGCAATCCTACCGGGAACGTAATCAGCATTGGATGAATAGGGTGGCCGGCAATACTTGCAGGGGTACGCATGGTATTTCCCTTTCATTAGTGGAAATCAAACAGTTCGCTACGGCACCCTTCCTGGTTTTTTTGTAGTAGCCACCATGTTGAATTCTGAATGATCGTTCCCAGGGCGATAGTCAGTCGCGTGATCGAGAACGGCTAAACCGTGCTTTTTGCCAAATGCTCCCGAGCACAAGACCTACAAGAAAAACAACGCCCAAGACTATTGCTCCGACCAAAAAAATGGCTGGCAAATTCGTATCACTCTGTTGATTTCCCGGGGCGACCACCTTAGCGAGTTCCTGTAATTTAATTTGTGTCATTTGCGGAATCTCATCAATCCCGTAAATGCATAGCTCGCCCGTTGGAAGGGAACAGAAGCGCTTTGCAGGACATTGTGTCAGGATCTCCTGTGGAGCCCCCTCACCGCATACGGCGCCCAAATCTTTTAGCACTTTCAGCGTTACATCAGGGTACTTTGAGATTTGTTCAGGCATGAGATGCCCTCCTCACAACCAGTGTGCTGCCTAACAAAGTTAAACCCTTTGATTCCTCGCAATCCAGGTTTCAAACACCGCAAGGTGACAGATCTTGATATCCTCTTTTGAAAGGCACGTCTTCACCCATGTGCCGGCCTTTTTGACTTGAATTCCTCGCGATTTTTCTTGATTAGCGGCAGGGATCAGAGACGATTCAAATTCGTCTCCGACTCTAGTGTTTTTCCAGAGCCATAATCCATCCAAGCATCCGGTTTACCGTCATAAAAGTACCGAAATTTAATGCCGGTCAAAGGTCTTGATGAACTGTTCAAGAGCAAGTCATTCACCGCTGGTATTCTCGATTTGTTATAACGTCCTTTGAACAACCGGAAAGAAGTAAAACGGAACCGAATATCGAAGCGCTGAGCGCTATTACCCTGGCGACACGCGACATGGCGCGCGCCGTACGCTTCTATGAGGCGCTCGGTTTTCCGTTAGCAGCCGGAGGAGCGAACGACGCATTTACCTCATTCGCACTGGGACGTTCGTTTTTAAACCTGATCGCCGAAACGCACGGACCGATTAACTGGTGGGGGCGTGTGATTATCCATGTCTCCGATGTGGACGGCATATACCGAAAAGCGATGGACGCAGGGCTCGCTCCGATGTTTGCGCCCCGCGATGCACCTTGGGGCGAACGCTACTTTCATATTATCGATCCGGATGGCCACGAACTTAGCTTTGCAAGGCCATTGAACTAGGCTTTCCGGAACGGGCGATTTCGGCCGATTCTGCCAGCACTGACCGGCTCCGTATCAGGTGCGGACCGATAAAACGTCCAACGGATTCAAATGTGGAGCGGAGGAGGATCGAACTCCCGACCTTCGCATTGCGAACGCGACACTCTCCCAACTGAGCTACCGCCCCATGGAAACAATTCTATTGGCGAACGCCTTTGCTTGCAACCAGCCATTGGCGTATAGGGCCAAGTCTTGCAATTCAACATTGCCATACGAAAAGGGTGGGCATCTCCCAAGAGGACTTCCGCCTGAAGGAAGTGCACAGCCGAGCTCTGCACTCCCGTTGGTCGGCTTTGCACTCCCGCTGGTCGCCGAAGGAAGTGCGACCAACGGGAGTGCACAGCTGACCGAAGGGAATGCAAGGCCAACGCCACAGTCTTCGGGCCGTCATTTAAATTTTCAGTGCTCGCAACTTCAGCGCCGGAAAATCCAGAACAAGATCG
>DASYKE010000231.1:0-19907 GCA_035995725.1 Burkholderiaceae bacterium
GCTGCAGTCATACCCTGCGCCATGGCGAGTTAAGACGGGATGGGCATTTCGTTAACGATTGTTAATCACTGGGGTGGGCAGAAGCTGGTCGACCAACATGGTTGGAACAGACGACAACTACAGGACAGGCATGAAGGAGAAGCCTGCAGTCGTATCCCCTAAAGGGGACTATGTATCCGGCATCGTTGACAGGCTCTTTCTTGGCCTGTGCTGACATCGAACTGGCTTTACATCACCCTACCATCTCTTGTCCAAAAGTTCGTGGCGAGGGCAATTACCGTTACCTCCGTTTCTCTCAAAGCTTGTAACGAAGATATCGATGTACTTGTAGCATGCCATGGCAATCATTTTCTTCTTCTGCAAGGCCCGCGGCGTCGCGAACGGAACCAGTTCATCTTGCAATTCTCGTTTTCGATGAACGCTTCGCCGCCACGCCTGATGATCGATGGCACAACCGGCAGCATGTTATCGCGCTGCAGCGCGGGATAAGAAATGCGTCAGACGTGCCACAGCTGCATGAGGATCAAACCGCCGGTCCTGTGTGCGGCATCGGTGAGCAGCGCCGGCCGGTGGCACGGCGACTCGTGCCGAGGTACCTTGCGAGCAGCACGGCAAGAATCAATACCACGTCATTTTTTTGCATGTCTGGAATGTCGACCAAGGTTTTATGTGAGAATTGAATAGTGCTCATGGCTGGAGTCGTCCCAGGATTACGGCGTCACGGCCTGCGAGCTGTGCTCGAGTTGCGGCAGAATCTCCCGTCCGATTTCCTCGAGGACCTCACCCGCGTCGCGTGTACCGTATTTAAAATTGAGAATGACGTGATTGACGCCGATCGAGCGTAAAGCATCGAGGAAGCGCAACACGAAGTGCCGTCCGCCGCGAAAGCCGAGGTGAATCGGTGTCGGCGGCTGGTCGGCATCGTCGGCGAGGTCGACATAGAACGATTGCACGAACGGTTTGAACACGCCCGGCGCCGCCTTTTCCACGGCGACACGCCAGTGCGCGGCAACTTCCGCCTGCCGTTCTATTCCTCTTGGATAGGTGATCCAGCCATCGGCGTGCTCGGCGATCCAGTCCAGGCGCTGGCCGCTATGGCCAGTGACCAGCATCGGCAGCCAGCCGATCGGTTTTGGCACCAGATCCGCCGTTCCGAACAACGTGCCATAGGGCGATCGTATCGTCGGATACTCTTCGGTGAGCGCCTTGCGAATGACGCGCAGGTTTTCGCGGAACAGGGTCGAACGTTGATCGAAATCGACGCCGAACGCCGGAAACTCGACCGGCCGGTCGCCGGATGCGATGCCGAGAACCAGACGGCCGTCGCTGAGCCTATCCACTGAAGCCGCCGCCTTGGCCGTATGCAACGGGTGACGCAAGGGCAGAATGATCGAGCCGGTTGCCAATGCGATCGCCTGTGTCTGCGCTGCAATCCAGCCGAGATAAACCCACGGGTCAAATACCTGTCCGACGTCGCCAAAATTCGGATCGCGCAACGGCACATCGCGAAACCACAGAGCGGCGTAACCCAGCTCTTCAGCCCGTTTCGCCAGGTATTCCTGGTTGCGCATCGACGGCTGATCTCCCTGGAACGCCTCGATCGGGAAAAATACACCCAGCGTGAGCCGACGCGGCGCGAACATTCGCTGAAATCCATGGGCATCGCCGGGCCGTGCTTTTCTGTTCGCGATCAACATGCTTGCCATCGGTATTTCCCATGGGGGTTGAGGCCGTGAAAAGAGCCCTGGTTACGCTGCCACGGAATGAACCTGTTACCGCGATCGATCGGATATGCTCCGATGCTTCCGATGCAGGCGACAGCAAACCTGTCACATCGGAAGCCGGAATATCGAGCTTGGTTTTGCAGGAATTATTTCTTGCGCGCGTATTCGAACTTCGGCAATTTCTTCAGCGCCTCCTTGCTTGCACCCGGCAGCACAAGGTTACCGTCCTGCATTTTCAGTTGCTCCATCGGTATGGCTACATCGTTCCTGCCAATGCCGAGAAATCCGCCTACGCCAACAATTGCGTATGAAGCAAATGGAATCTTGACATCGCTCGAAGGCGTGACGATGATGTCCTCTATCTTGCCTATCTTCTCTTTTTTATCGTTCTGAACAGTCTTGTCGAGGAGATCTTTTTTTGCACTCCAGCCGACAATAACCGCTTCCATTTCAACCACAGTGACACCAAGGAGGGTTCTGCCGGCAACCGGCCCAGTTGATGAGCCGGAAGTGCCCGGAGCGCCCGAAGCACCTGAAGTCCCGGCGCCTGAAGTGCCCGAAGCGCCCGAAGTCCCTGAAGTGCTCGGAGTCCCTGAAGTCCCGGCGCCTGCAGTGCCCGAAGCCCCTGTGCCTGACGAACCGGAAGCACCGGAAGCACCAGAAGCACCGGAAGCACCAGAAGTATCCGACGGAGCTGACTTATCCGACGTGCCCGGCTGAGATTGCTGAGCCGATGCGATACCGGCACATGCATAAAAAATACTCATCATTAAGATAACGATAGTTCGATTCATGGCAATTTCCTTTATATTTGGTTTCCAACTTGGACAGAATAAAAACCCGTACGACACCACAAGTGTTGGGGAAAAAGAAAATGTCAAAAATACGGGTATCTTGCACGCTGATGCTGACGCCGCATGAGCCGCTTGCTTGTTACCTGTTCTGTTCATTCGGCATCGTTTGAATGCTGCGCCTTCAAACCGGAGCAATTCGCGTGCCGCATGACTGTCGGGCGGATGCGTCATCGCCTACCTGTCGACTCAGCTCAATGACGACATCGATAAGTTACATTCACATAAGGATTGTGTGCGGAATCCTAGTCGCTGCCGGGCTGGATTGTGTCGGTATCAAGCGGCAGGGTGCCTCGAACGAAATGCCCGCCCCAAAGGCCCGGTTCTCATGACGGGAAAGTGGTCTTGAAGCATCGAGTGTGACACCCGCGCATTCAGCAATTACTGAGCCGCTTGCCGCATCCCTTTATCGCAGGTCCCCACCGATCACATGAGTTCCAGCAATTAGAATTTATTTTTTCACTTCCTTGAAGTCGGCATCCACTACGTCATCCTCTCTCGATTCTGCGCCAGAAGACTCGGTGCCTTGCGTCGCGCCGTGCGCCGCGTCACTCGCTGCCTGCTGCGCGCGCGTGTCGGCATACATCTTCTCGCCAAGTTTTTGCGCAGCGGTGGTCAGTGCCGCGACCTTGGCCTCGATGACCGACTTGTCATTGCCTTTCAACGCATCTTCCAGATCCTTGATTGCCGCTTCGATTCGTTCCTTTTCGCCGCTGTCCAGCTTGTCGCCGAACTCATCCAGGGCTTTCCTGGTCGAATGTACCAGTGCGTCGCCCTGGTTGCGCACTTCAGCCACTTCTTTCAAGCGCTGGTCTTCTTCCGCATGGGCTTCGGCGTCGCGCACCATCTTCTGGATATCTGCTTCTGTCAAACCGGAGTTGGCCTTGATAGTGATCTTGTTTTCCTTGCCGGTGACCTTGTCTTTTGCGCTCACGTGCAGGATGCCATTGGCGTCGATATCGAAGGTCACTTCGATTTGCGGAGCGCCGCGCGGTGCCGGCGGGATGCCTTCCAGATTGAATTCACCCAGGGTTTTATTACCGGCCGCCATCTCGCGCTCGCCTTGATAAACCTTGACCGTTACCGCAGGCTGGTTGTCGTCCGCCGTCGAAAACACCTGGCTGAATTTGGTCGGGATAGTGGTGTTTTTCTGGATCATCTTGGTCATCACGCCGCCCAGCGTTTCGATACCGAGCGACAATGGCGTCACATCCAGCAGCAGAACATCCTTTTGCTCGCCGGTCAGCACCGCACCCTGGATCGCTGCACCGACCGCGACTGCTTCGTCCGGATTGACATCCTTGCGCGGTTCCTTGCCAAAGAACTCCTTGACTTTATCTTGTACTTTCGGCATCCGCGTCTGGCCGCCTACCAGAATGACGTCGTTGATTTTGGCGGCATCCAGGCCGGCATCCTTGAGTGCCACGCGGCACGGTTCTATCGTTCTCTGGATCAGGTCTTCGACTAGCGACTCCAGTTTGGCGCGCGTGATTCTCATGTTCAGATGGACCGGTGCGCCATTGGCCATTGCAATGTACGGCTCGTTGATTTCGGTTTGCTGGGTCGACGACAGCTCTATCTTGGCACGCTCGGCGGCACCTTTTATCCGCTGCAGCGCAATCGGGTCCTTGCTCAGATCGAGTCCGTTCAGTTTCTTGAATTCGCCAATGATGTGGTCGATGAGCCGCTGGTCGAAATCCTCGCCACCCAGAAACGTATCGCCGTTGGTCGACAGCACTTCGAATTGTTTTTCTCCTTCGACATTGGCAATCTCGATGATCGAAATATCGAACGTGCCGCCACCCAGGTCATACACTGCGATCTTGCGGTCGCCCTCGTTGCTCTTGTCCAAACCAAAGGCAAGCGCCGCCGCGGTCGGTTCATTGATGATGCGCTTGACATCAAGCCCGGCAATACGGCCCGCATCCTTGGTAGCCTGCCGCTGGGAGTCATTGAAATAGGCCGGCACGGTAATAACGGCTTCACTAACTTCCTGGCCGAGATAATCTTCGGCGGTTTTTTTCATCTTGCGCAGCACTTCGGCGGAGATTTGCTGCGGCGCCAGTTTCTTGCCGCGTACTTCAATCCATGCATCGCCATTGTCAGCCTTGACGATCTTGTAAGGCATCAGATGGATGTCCTTTTGCACTGCTTCCTCGTCGAACTTGCGGCCGATCAGACGTTTTACCGCATAAATGGTATTTTGAGGATTGGTAACCGCTTGCCTCTTGGCCGGTGCGCCAACCAGGATTTCGCCATCTTCGAGGTAAGCAATGACCGACGGCGTAGTGCGCGAACCCTCTGCGTTTTCTATGACTTTCGGATGTCTCGCTTCCACGATGGCAACGCATGAATTGGTCGTACCCAAATCTATACCGATGACTTTGCTCACGATTTTCTCCTTCGATTCTTGAATTTCTCAATGGCTGAATGGTGCGGGCGGGTGGAATGAAAAGATATAAGCATCACCCGTGGCCACGCTCCTTATTTTGGCTTTTCTTGCGCAACAGTGACCAGGGCCGGACGCAGCAGTCGGTCGGCAATCATGTAACCCTTTTGCAGCACATTGACGACGGTGTTGGGCTCCTGGTCGGCAGGCACCATTGATACCGCCTGATGTTTGCCCGGATCGAACTTTTCGCCCGGCTTGGGACTGATTTCGTACAGCCGGTTTTTTTCAAAGGCCGAAGACAACTGCTTGAGTGTCATTTCGACGCCTTCCTTGAACGATTCATTGGGAGGCGTCTCGACCTGCAGCGCCGCCTCCAGGCTATCCTTTACCGGGACCAGCGCTTCGGCAAAGTTTTCAATCGCATATTTATGTGCCGAGGCAAGATCTTCCTGCGCTCGACGGCGTATGTTTTCTACGTCGGCCTTGGCACGCAAAAAAGCATCCTGCATTTCTGCAAGACTCGCTTCTGCGTGGGAAAGTTGCTGTTCCAGTTCCGAGTCGGCCGAACCCGGCGGACTTTCCGCCGCGACAGGAACATCCGCTTGCGGCGCTTGTCGGCCTGTGTCCGGTCGCTGTTCCGGTGTTTGCATTTTCTGTTGGTACTGCATCAAACAACCTCCAGCACGCAATGGCGTAATTTCATTGACAATAAATAAATTAAATTGCAAATGCCCCTGCCGATCAGGCAAAAGCTTAATTACAGCTTATGAAAAATATGTATCTATGTAGAGGGCTTGCTTTGTTTCCCTTTGATATAGCTCAACGTGCACGAGATCAGAGATCGGGCGGATACATAACACCTGTTTGCTTTATCGTGCGCTCAATACACTTCTTGATGGGAACAGACGTCTGCCCGGATTGAACTCGGAGCCCGACATAAAATTCGTCGGAAACTGCAACATCATTAAATACAAACCAAACCAAACGCACCATTAATCGTTCAATGGGATGCCTGGTACGCATACTAAGAAAAATGTGTGCCTGCCTGCCGTGGGCATTACTCCTTTCTATACATGAAGCTTTCTTGTGTGACGTAACAGAGATCGCGGCAATTCAGGGCATACCGCCAACCCATGTACTTGCGTGAGCCAGATCCTCGCGGCCGGAATTCTTGGGCGACGTAGTTTGTAATACTTGGCTGATGATCAGCGAGTAGAGGAAAACAATTAAAGGCGATGCGGATCCTGCGACTGATCTTCTGCAATTCGCCTTCATGCTTGTTATTTTCCCCGATGTCGCTGTCAGGTTTGTACCGGCGCAAGATGTTCCGTGAAGAACGCGAAGCTCGAATTGAATAGAACAGTCACGCGGTTTTGCAATCGTCTGCAACGGCCGCGATGCCGCTAAGGGGCATATTGCGAATATATAAAAAATACGTGCATTGTAAGATTATCAGTAATTCTTACCATCCAAAATTACCAGTAATTTTTCATCTCAGTTGCATCTGCTGCTGCGTCACCACACTGATCTCAATGCGGATAATTACCGCTGGCAGTTGCCCGCCAAGCACGAGCCCTGCTGGCATGCCAGTTGCGGGAATGTTCCACCTTGCGTGCATTCGTAGCGGCTTCCGATCACGCATGCAGCCTGAAAATTTTGTTTTATTTCAGGATGTATTGGCTGTGTCTCGGTATTGCGAAGAAATTGCGTCTGAACGGAGCCGGCCCCGATCTGTAATTGCCGGCCCTCATCACTTTTTCCGTCATATTTTCGCTTAAGTGCGGAATCTCGGCAAAGCAAGCTGGACTCGGGCCATTCCGGGCTAAATCTTTTTTTAATTGCGTAAAGGAGGTTGGCGTAATGAACGAATCATTTATGCGGTCTTGGTGGATACTTGCGTTGCGTGGGGTAATCGCTATTGCGTTTGGTGTGCTTGCACTGATGTGGCCCAACCTAACGCTGCTGGCGCTGGTTGCACTGTTCGCCGCCTATTCGTTACTGGCTGGTGCGGTAATGATTATCGGTGCAGTGAAAAACAGAAAACGTACTGATGACTGGTGGATACCTCTTCTGCTTGGTCTGTTCGGCGTCGGCGCAGGCATTATTGCCGTCGTTCATCCGGCGCTCACTGCGCTGGTGCTGGTGCTGGTGATGGGAGCCAACGCGTTGGTTACCGGCGTGCTCGACATTGCAGCCGGAATACGCTTGCGCAAAGTGATACGGGATGAATGGTTGCTGTTTTTGAGTGGGGCCGCGTCGATCGTGTTCGGCGTTCTCGTATTTCTTTTCCCCGAGGCTGGAGCGTTGGCTCTTGTATGGCTGGTCAGCTTGTACTCGCTGGTGGCCGGGACGCTATGGCTCGCGCTGGCTTTCCGCCTGCGGGCGAGGGCAAGTGCCGGCACGAGCGCCAAAGAAGCGGACAGACGCGTTACGCCGGACCGACGCGGTACGCCAGTCCATACATGATCACATGATGGTCGCATTGTCTTACCGAAGGACACGATCGCGCTTGATGAAGCGCGTCCATCTGAATACACACTACGGAGATTTCCATGGCTACACTGAAACTTGAGAAGGAAGCGTGGCACCCTTACTTCGACAACATAACGAAAATTCTGGAGGGCAAACGCGTCGAAGTCGAGGTTGCATCTTTGAAAATTGGCGATCAAATCGAGGCGGAGTGGCTGCCCCTTATCGGCATCGCTTATGACCATAAGGACGATATTATCGAGATCGCTCTCGAAGGTCTCGATCACCTGATTCATAAGCCACAAGAAGTATATATCGACCAGGAAGCGGTCGAACTGGTCAGCATGGAGGTAATCGATGCGGACGATTTCCGCCAGATAATCAGATTGCGCGACCCGCTCATGCTGCCGCCGCCGGCGACGGTCGACAGTACGATGGGAAAACGCGTCTAGAACTCATTTGATCAATAACCGCTTGCACGGGCGGGCCATATGAGGCTGCAATATTGTCTCATTACTCCTTCATTTCAATGGAGATAGTCGAACGGGTACGAATGCGAAGCGGGAACCGAAGCCTTCAGGGCGGTGGCATCCAGATCCTTGGCGAAGACGGCCGAGACCTTGAAGTGCATGCGAGCTGCTGTTGCGAGCTGCATGCTCCATTCTTGGCGTCGTGTCCGCACGAACGGCGCTCACACAACGGCTTGTGAAATGATGTTTGTTGAATCAAAAAGCATATCGGCAGATTTATAGCATGAGATGCGAACTGCGTTCCGGCAGTGCGAACCGGACGGCAAGGCGAGGAGAAAATACCACCACGAACCAAACGAATAGGAGCATTACCATGAAATCTGATAGCGAGATCAAAAAAGACGTAGAAGACGAGCTTCGATGGGAGCCCGACCTCGATGCGACCAACATTGCAGTGGCGGCAAAGGACGGGGTCGTCACCCTGGCCGGCTTCGTTCCAAGCTACGCGCAGAAATTTTTAGCCGAGAAGGTAGCGAAGCGGGTTGCCGGCGTGGTCGGAGTGGCTAACGATATCGAGGTACGCGTGCCCGCCATCGACCAAAGACCTGATCCGGACATTGCGCGTGACGCTGTCAACGCACTCAAGAATCAACTGCCGCTCACATATCAGGACATCAAGGTTACGGTTTCCAACGGATGGATTACGCTCGAAGGCGACGTGGAGTGGAATTACCAGAAGGAGCGCGCGGAAAACGCGGTACGCTGGGTAAAGGGGGTCAAGGGTGTCATCAATACGATCGAAGTCAAGCCGAAGGTTACGCCGGACGAAATCAAACGCAAGATTGAAGAGGCTTTCAAGCGTAGCGCCGAGATCGATGCCAACAATATCGAGGTGGAGACCAGCGATGGCCAAGTCGTCCTCAAGGGCACCGTGCATTCCTGGTTTGAACGCCAGGAAGCCGAGCGCGCGGCATGGTCGGCGCCGGGCGTCCGCAAGGTGGAGGACCATATCACCATCAGACCGTGACTGCGTCGTTGACTGTCAGGCGGCGCGGGCACCGGATACACCTCGCTTCCATCCTGCAAGGTGCGAACCCGAGCCGTTTACCACTCTACAGGAGAGGCGATAATGCCTGAGCAAACAGGAAGCAACACACTTCCAAAGGTAAAAATATACGGCAGGCGAGGTTCGGCGGACGGGTATGCAATCCGTGATTTCCTTCATCGTTGCGATATTCCTTTCGAATGGATTGATGTCGATAGCGACGAAGCAGCGCGTTCGCTGGCAGGCGTTCAGAATCTCAAGGATGCGCCCCTGCCAGTTTGTTTATTCCCGGATGGCAGTCGCCTGGAGCGACCGACCATCCGCCAGATTGTCGAGAAGCTGGGCTGGTTTGCCAATCCGTCGCGTTCCGAGTATGACTTGGCGATTTACGGTGCCGGCCCGGCCGGGTTGAGCGCCTCCGTCTATGGCGCGGCCGATGGCCTCAAGACGGTTCTGGTGGAGCGATGGGCAATCGGCGGGCAGGCAGGAAGCAGTTCCAACATAGAAAATTATCTCGGATTTCCACAGGGGATCAGCGGAGCGGACCTGGCTGAACGGGCACGCGAGCAGGCGTGCAAGTTCGGCGTTGAAATTCTGCTGGCGCGTGCAGGAGTGCGCGCCGAATTCCCTCCCGGGAAGGGGATCGTCTACCTGGAAGACGGCACCTGCATCGTCGCGCATGCCTCCATTTGTGCGACCGGTGTCGCGTATCGCCGCCTCGGCCTGCCCGATGAAGACCGGTTTCTCGGTGCCGGCGTGTACTACGGCGCCGGCGCAAGCGAAGCGTCGCTGACCAGGGACGAAGACGTCTTCATCGTCGGCGGCGGCAACTCCGCAGGCCAGGCAGCGATGCACTTTGCCCAGTTCGCAAAGCGCATCTGCATCGCGATTCGCGGCGATTCGCTCAAAAGCACCTTGTCGCAGTATCTGATCGACCGGATTCTGTCGACCAGGAACATACAGGTGCTCCCGCGCACGGAAGTCGTCGCATTGCACGGCGGTCAGGTGCTGGAAGAGATTACTCTTGCCGATCGCCGCACCAACCAGGAGTACAGCGTCAAAACGCATTGGCTGTTCGTCTGCATCGGCGGCCAGCCCCAAACTGAATGGGCCACGGAAGTCGGAGTGGTGCGCGATGACGGCGGCTATCTGGTCACAGGTCCCGACCTGCTCCAGGGGCGGGAGAGGCCGGCGAACTGGCCTCTGGATCGCGATCCGTTTTACCTGGAAACCAGCGTGCCCGGCGTATTCGCGGCCGGCGATGTGCGTCATGGCTCGGTGAAACGTTGCGCTTCCGCTGTAGGCGAAGGTGCCATGGCAGTGGCGCTGGTGCACCGGCACCTGGCACAGTGATCAAAACAACCTTACGCGAACAGTAATTACCAATGGAGATTCCCATGGCACAGGAATGTACTCACCTGAATCAGATCAAGGTGGTCCATACAGACAAGGATTTTTGCGAAGACTGTATCAAGACCGGCGACAGTTGGGTCCACTTGCGGCTCTGCCTTACATGCGGACATGTCGGCTGCTGCGACTCATCCCCGAACAAGCATGCCACCAAGCATTTTCAGGTAACGAGCCATCCCTTGATTCGGTCGATCGAGCCGAACGAAACCTGGACCTGGTGCTATGTGGACAAGGTCATGCCCGGTGAATTCGTGGCGTGATCCATTCGCTGCCATAACGGCCTATGCCGCTGTTCTTTTCGCCGTCGAACAGCCGTCCGGGTTGTCGTCCTCTGCGAGGTAAAAGTGATTACCGGACGAACAGCCGATAACAAGACACGATACTGCAGCGTAACGATGTCGGCAGAATATGGCATTTTCGATCCACCGGCTGTTTCCGGGCGCAAGGTTGAAATCCTGCCGTTTCGAGAAATTCAGGGTGAACTTGGAAAAGCTTCCATTGCCTAATTGTTAAATGGTTCTTTAGAATGAATGTCCTCTGACATTTTCCGCAAATCCCACAAATGAAATACAAAGACTATTACCAGGCTCTGGGTGTGGAGCGCACTGCAACGGACGAGGACATTAAAAAGGCGTACCGTAAGCTTGCCCATAAATACCATCCCGATATTTCCAAAGATCCTAAAGGAGAAGAAAAATTCAAGGAAATCGCGGAAGCATACGCGACGCTGAAAGACCCTGAAAAACGGACACAATACGATCAACTGGGCACCCGGCAGGCGGGTGAAAGTTTCTCCCCGCCACCGGAATGGGCGCAGCAGTATGGCGGCCGGGAATCTTTCTTCGACGATGTGGACCTGTCGGATATTCTGTCCGCTTTCACGAGATCCCGCCGGCGTAACGGGCGGGGACCCGAGAACTTTCCAATGCCTGGACAAGACTATGAAGTTCCTGTGACGGTTTCTCTTGAACAGGTGTATAACGGCGACGAAGTCGATGTTCAGGTCGAGTTGCCGGAATACGATCAGCGAGGGCTGCTGCACCGCGTGCCGCGTACCTTCCGCATCACCATACCGAAAGGCGCCACCGATGGACAGCGATTGCGCCTGCCCGGAAAAGGAGGGCCCGGGCTGAACGGCGGCAGGCCGGGCGACCTGTACGTCATCATCAGGATCGCGCCGCATCCTATTTTCCGGGTAAGCGGCCGGGATCTGTATATGGACCTCCCTCTGGCGCCGTGGGAGGCGGTGCTGGGCGCCAAAGTCGAGATTCCGACATTGGGCGGAGTGGTGGAGCTCAACATTAAGCCCGGCACCACTTCCGGGCAACAATTGCGGTTAGCCAAGCGCGGTCTGCCTTCGGACAAAGGCGGCGCGGGCGACCTGTTTGCGATCGTGCGGATCGACGTGCCGAAGACGCCGACTCCACGTGAGCGCGAATTGTTCGAGCGGCTTGCAGCCGAATCCACGTTCAATCCGCGCAGGCATCTGATGGAAGGAGTCAGGAAATGAAGATTCATGTCACCGACGCGATCTGGCTGAATGACTCCGGCGTCTGTTCCATGGAATATCTGGCCGACTTGTCCGGGCTATCGCTGGACGAGGTCCATGACCTGGTGGACAGTGGCGTTATCGTGCCGATCGATCCCGCGGCCCATCCTGCCTCGTTTCATCTTCATTGCATTGTCACGGCCATCACGGCCCGGCGTCTGCGAGACGACTTCGAGCTCGATCCGCATGGCGTAGCCGTAGCACTCGTATTATTGGGGCGTATTCATTTCCTGGAGAATGAACTACAGACCAGGTAATTAACTTACACAACCGGCACCGAATGCAGAACAAGGAGAATGAAATGGATGCCGACCGCAGCCAGCCGCATCGGGAAACCAGGGATGTTACTTTTCCCCGGCCAATCATGACGGTGTACGAACGCTTCGAGCAGCTTGTTGCGTTGGTGTTGAGCATGGTCATCGCGGTGGTCATCCTGATTGCGCTTTTCCAGTTACTCAAGCAGGTCTTGCCGCTGGTGCTCGGCGGCGCGCTGGACCTGCTCGATCATGAGGTATTCCAATCGCTGTTCGGCATGATCATGACATTGCTGATAGCATTGGAATTCAAGCATTCCATCCTGCGTGTGGCGCTGCGCGGCCAGAGCATCATACAGGTCAAGACCGTCGTCCTGATCGCGCTGCTTGCCCTCAGCCGGAAGTTCGTCATTCTCGATATCACCACAACGGACGCTGCCACAATCATTGCACTTTCCAGCGCCACGCTCGTACTCGGAATCGTGTACTGGTTGCTGCGTGAACGCGACGACCGGTTGCTGCCACCCGACATGAAGCGACGGCGGCAGGGCGTCAACGGCATGAATGAATAAGTTGATCCTGCTTTCTCGTCTGACAGTGAAAAGGATGAATCCATGAACCAATCCGCCGGCATTTTATTAGCCCTGGTTCTGTTGTCGACTCTGAATTCATGTGCTACATGGAGTATGTCGTCGGTCCGCCCCGGTCAGCCGGAATCGGAAATCGTCAGGCAACTGGGGCAGCCCACTCACGTGTATCAGGATGGGAAAAACCGTTTGCTGGAGTACATGACCGGCCCGATGGGACAGACCACCTATATGGCGCGCATAGGTCCCGATGGAAGACTGGTTTCGTATGAACAGGTACTGACGATGCCGAAATTCAATAGCATCAAAATTGGAGAGGCGCGCGAAGACGATGTTCTGCGAACAGTCGGCGCGCCGAGCGAAAAAACTTACTTTCCGTTGGTAAGGCAGGAAGCCTGGTCTTATCCCTTCAAGGAAGATAATGTGTGGGATTCGATGATGTCGATATATTTCGATAAAGCAGGCGTTGCGCGCAGAATGGAAAACGGACCTGATCCGCGGCGCACGCCTAATGATAGCGGGAAGAATGGCTGACTATGCCCGCACTGCGGAGGCGGCAAGTCGCTATATCAGGTTAATCTCAGCGCCGGAAGCAAGCTCGAAGGCGCACGATGCGATCCCGGGACTCGCCGATACGCGGGTAAATCACATGCGGTCCATTCAGGTAAATCTGTCCGTCAGAGCACTTGCATTTTTATCAATGAAAGAAGGGTGACGCAATCGCATCACCATATTTTCGCCGCTTATTTCATACATTTAGCTTTAACCCAAGTGTTATAAGACAATATTGCACTGACAAAAGACCATGCTACCGGTTAGTATAGCCATGGCAAAAGCGGTACGCACGGCGAACGGCGTCGGACGCCCGGCAGGCATTCAAGCCAGGTAGCCAAGCTTTTTCCTGTGGAACGAAAATCTGTCTTGCGCATTTGTTATCAGTAAGGAAACGAACCCGGTCACGGGGCATGTTATGAAACTATAAGGAGAAACAACGATGAACCGAATCCTCATTAGCGCGCTGCTCGCAAGCTTGCTCGGCGCTTGTACTACCCCTCCGCCGCCGGCAGCGACGCCCGCAGCACCGGCAGCACAAGCGACACCGACGCCGGCAACTCCGGCACCAGTTGCGTCCAGCCAAGGGCAACAGCGCGTTTTGCCGCCGTACGAAGATCCGAAGAACCTGCTGTCCCAGAAGCGCAATGTATATTTCGACGTGGATGAATACACGATCAAGGATCAGTACCGCTCGATAGTGGAAGCACATGCGAAGTATCTCGGCTCCAACCCCGATCAGAAGATCAAGATCGAAGGCAATGCGGACGAAAATGGCAGCCGCGAATACAACCTCGCCTTGGGGCAAAAGCGCGCGCAGGCAGTCAAGAAAGTCATGACCATCCTCGGCGTTAAGGAAAATCAGATCGAAGCCATCAGTTGGGGCGAAGAGCGGCCGAAAGCCGCGGGACATGACGAATCGGCCTGGAAGGAAAACCGCCGGGCGGATATCAAGTACGGAAACGAGAAGTAATTATTTGCCGCGGCAGCGAATCACCAGACAGGCTTTTATCCTGTTCAAGGCGTTGTCCGCAAACCGTGCTTCCAGCGCTGCAAGACGACACAGTGCAGCGCTGAGGTCATTACCGGCCTTTTAAAGCCCCGTTACCGGGGCTTTTTTCATTCCGGGCGGACAGATGCGCCTTGCCTTCCAAGAGGTCCAGGCGGATCAAGGCGACGCTCGTCTTTAACAGTGCGCGATCGGTTCAGACTCCGAGGTATTGCTTCAATGCGCCTTCGGACTGCGACAGCGCCGCCGATTCACCGGCCAGCACGATCCGGCCTTTTTCCATCACGACCGCCTCGTCCGTGTGGCCGAGCACCGCCCGGTAATTGCGATCCACTATCAGCGTGCTGATGCCGGTCTCGCCGATTTGCCTGATGACGCGCCAGATTTCCCGCACGATCAGCGGTGCCATGCCTTCCGTGGCTTCATCAAGAATCAGCAGTTCGGGATTGGTCATCAGCGCACGCCCGATCGAAAGCATTTGCTGCTCGCCGCCGGACAACTGCTGTCCGCCATGGTTGAGCCGCTCCTTCAGGCGCGGGAAAATGTCCAGTATCCGCTCGCAAGTCCAGTCCTTGCGGCCGTTCACACCCTCGCGAGCGCTCATGACGCCGCTTGTTTTCCCCGAGAAACGCGAAGCATACAGCAAGGCAATGGATCCGTCATCGCTGCGGCCGAACAGCCAATGGTCTTCGATGCCAGATCCCCGGGCATCGACCCCGGCGGCAAACCGCATTACGCGCCCATGTATTCGGTAGAGAGTCGTGCAATGGCGAGCGCGAGGGTTACAATAACCTGTCGCTGACCGTCAAGCGGATAGTGGAACACCATGACAAAGAGGGGCTAAAGGCGATCAAGGAAAAGCGCGCGCCTGTTTCCGAAACAAGCAACCAATGAAATTCAAAGATCTGAAAGCCGGAAAACTGTTCACGCTCGGGCCGGTGGAAGTGGATGCGGATGAACTCGTTTCATTCGCTACCCGATACGACACGCAATGGTTTCATACCGACCCGGAACGGGCTCAAGCGGGACCGTGGCAAGGGTTGATTGCGAGCGGTTGGCATACCTGTGCGATGGCCATGAAACTGGTCAGCACGGAGATTCTGCATGATTCGGAGTCTTTTGCGTCGCCCGGTCTCAGCTACCTGCGCTGGCCGAACCCGGTTCGCGCGGGCGACGTACTGACATTGACTGTACGGGTAATCGAAGCACGCCTGGCGGAAAACAAGCCATGGCTCGGGATAGTACGTTGGCAATGGGTGATGCATAACGCCACGGGAGGTGAAGTGCTCGATTTGGAAGCGACCAGCCTGTTCAGGCTGTCGGGAAGCTTGCAGAATTGATTTGCAATTTGCGCCGCGACGCCAAAATCAGACCTGCCTGGTCTTGAACATGAAATCATTTTTTCTGTCGGCTCGAATCCCGCATCTCTTCAACGCACAATCAGAACCGGAACGGTCGTGATGGCAAGTACTTTGGTGGTGACCGATCCGAGCACCACATTGGCCAACACGCCGTGCCCGTGAGAGCCCATTACGATCATGTCGATCCCGTTCTTCGACGCGTAAGCGTGGATTTCATGTGCGATGTCGCCGATTTTGTAATGCGACTGGTACGCAATTTTGTACTCGCGAAGCACTTTCTCTGCGGGCGCAAGCGCCGCTTCGCATTCTTCCTTGTAATAACTGTTGACTACCTCATCGCCAAGAATGGCGCGGGCGCGTTCTGCCGCAAGTCCTATCGGAATCGGCGGCTTGACATGGAGCAGATGCAGTTCCGGTTCTCCCTGGAACCACTGAAGGTGCGACGCTATATAGTTCACAGCCTTGTTTGTGAATTCGGACCCATCTACAGCCACAAGAATTTTCATGCTTTCTCCTTAAGTGTATTTCCGAAATTGATCGATTTTGTCAAGGTTCGTCATCGACCAATCGTTTTCCGTACGACAGGGCGCTCATTCTTTCAACGATTTCATTGAATTCAGCGAGAGCACTGTTTGCCCTGTCTTTTCAAGCATCGATATGGTTTGCCGCGGTTGTTCTGGTGAGATCGATGGCGTTGTCTTCATAAATGAAGCGGACTTTCTAGGGTAAGGTGTAATACCGGCGCAGTCGAGATACACACGAATCTTCTAACCGATTGTTTTGATAAGTTTGATTTGCGTCAATTTTTTAATGAAGCGAAAGGGCAGGTGATGCCTGAAATATCCGTGTCCATTGGCATCAGCCCGACATTTGCATATCGACCGGCCACTTCAAGGCTGCAACACATAGGTTCCGGGTGCGTCGCAAAGCGACGTGTCCGGCGCACGAGGTTTAATTCGCTTGCCGGAACGGGCAGAAAGCCAGTTCTCCCATGCAGGCCACCACGAACCTTCGTGGCTGGGACTTGTAGTTTGCCAGATGTCCGGATCAACGTAAGGCTCATCATGCGCATGCGTCGCAATCTGATAGCTTCTTCGCGGATGACCGGGTGGCGATACCACGCCCGCATTGTGGCCGCCGGTCGTCAGCAGGAAAGTCACTTCGCTATCGGTCAGCAGGTGAACCTTGAATGCCGAGCGCCACGGCGCGACATGGTCGGTCAGCGTCCCCACCGAAAAGATCGGCACGCGGATATCGGCCAGCGCAATCGGTTTTCCCTCTACGCGGTAGCGCCCCTCGGCCAAACTGTTTTTGAGGAACAGGCTGCGCAGGTATTCCGAATGCATGCGGTAAGGCATGCGCGTTGCATCGTCGTTCCACGCCATCAAGTCGCTTTTCTGTTCGGGAGTCCCGAGCAGATAATGATTCAGGCGGCGTGACCAGATCAGATCGTTGGAACGGAGCAGTTTAAACGCTCCCGCCATCTGTCTTGCATCGAGATAGCCCTGCTCCCACATGGCGGCCTCCAGCAAAGCGAGCTGGCTCTCGTCGATGAACAGCGACAGCTCGCCGGGCTCCTTGAAATCCATCTGAGAAGCAAATAGCGACGTGCTGGCCAAGCGCCGGTCGCCATCGCGTGCCATCGCTGCAGCCGCAATCGACAGCAGCGTGCCGCCGAGGCAATAGCCGGCGGCGTTGATCTGCGGTGCACCGGTAATGGAACTTATCGTGTCGAGCGCCTCCATTACCCCCAGCCTGCGATAATCCTCCATCGAAAGATCGCGGTCCGTGGCAACCGGATTTTTCCATGAAATCATGAATACCGTATAGCCTTTGCCGACCAGATATTTGACCAGCGAATTGTGCGGCGACAAATCGAGGATGTAGTATTTCATGATCCAGGCGGGCACAAACAGCAAGGGCAGGGCATGGACGCTTTTCGTCGAGGGCGTATATTGAATCAGCTCGATCAGCCGATTGCGGAACACTACCTTGCCAGGCGTAATCGCCATCGTTTCGCCGACCTTGAATTTGTCTTCCGCACGTGACCGGCCATCACGGGCATTATTCTCCCAATCCCGAAACGCGTTCATCGCTCCAACCAAGAGATTCTGGCCGCCGGTACGGATCGTCTCATCGAGCACAACCGGATTAGTGAGCAAAAAGTTTGACGGCGAAAACATGTCGAGCCATTGGCGCGCCGCGAAGGTAACGACATCCTCGTGGTGAGGGGTGATGCCATTCACGCCGGTGGTTGCACGATGCCACCATTGCTGACTTAACAGAAAGCCTTGCGAGATCACGTTATATGGCCAGCGCTGCCAGCCCGCGTCGGAGAAGCGTTTGTCTTGCGGCAAAGGTAAGATGCAAGCGTCATCCGGGCTTTCTGCTGCACCGCTCAGACCCAGCCGGTATTCATTCCAACGCAAAAATTTCTCCCATGCGTCTGCAAACAGTTCCTGCTTCCTGGAAGGCGAAAGCTGCAAGTGCGTGATCCAGTCGACATATGCGATCACCAGAGTGGCAGGAGAGATGTGCGCGGTAAAGCGGCCTGTCCACGCGTTCAGCATGCGGTCAAGGTCAAGGGAAGGCTCTCGGTGATCGTGATCTTCGTTGTTTGTCAAGCCGAGCCACATGCCAAGCGTGCGTTCCGATTCGATCTGCGGAAAAGAGGGTTTATCCATTGCGGTTCGTGCTGTGGATGTGTTTACACAAGAATAACAATTAGTTAGGACAAAAATTTGATCTGGATCAATTATTCGGGAATGGCTGAATTCGACCTGACCTGATCAGCACGCTACTTTTGTGGCGCCGCCGAGAGACTTGATCCTGCATATGCTGGTCCGGAACAGGCAACAAGCGAACCCTTAGTAAAGTCCGCTGTGCACGGTAGCAAGGTGTGGTGCTGATTTCCGCCGGGCATGGCGTGCTGTTGCCTTGCGGTGGTTCCTCTTGAGCAGCCTATTCACAATCCACGCACTGGCGACAAGGCGGTCAAAGTCAACGCAGCAAGATTGACTTACATCAAATTTTTTTGCCTTTTCAGGACTAGCATGGGCTCACGCTTTTCAAGCGATAGGAGAAAAATTCATGTTCAATACGATTCTCGTGCCGACAGACGGCTCCTCTTTATCGGACAAGGCAGTTCAGGCTGCGGTCGAATTTGCCAAAATGACTGGTGGGGAAATAGTCTCTATCTCGGTGGCCGAACCTTATCCATATATGTCTTTAGCCGAAGGCACCGTCGCCCCCGACCTGGACCTCTTCGAAAAGCGGATGGAAAAAATTGCGGAGATGAACGTGCAGAAGGTTGCCGATGCTGCGGCTGCCGCTAACGTTCCGTGCAAGGCTTATACAGCCGCTTCCTTCAGCCCTTATCAGGCGATCATAGATGCCGCCATGGAGAACCACTGCGATGTCATTTTCATGGCTTCCCATGGCCGAAAAGGCTTGAATAAATTATTTGTAGGAAGCGAGACACAAAAAGTGCTGGCCCACTCAACCATTCCGGTGATGGTGTTTCGCTAGAATACCAAGCATGCTCGCGCAGATCGGTTATGCCGATCTTCTGCGGCCATCGCCCCGTAGGGGATTCTATCCATGCGTTATCCATTTCATTCCGAGTGCCAAAACGCCAGGGAAAGGGGAACGGACTGCCGGAGATTGTCAATCTCATGACATTTATCCGAAGATTGGAAATATCACGTTCAATAGCTATTCCATGGAGACAGTGTGATTGGTGCTATTGACGTTAGTAATAACCATTAGTAGTCCAAATATAGGAATATTCCTAGAGATTCCTGCATTGCAAGGTGGTCTAATATTCCCTTTTGGCCATTTGGCATTATGCAACCCTTTGATTCACTGTTTCTCCAAGTCAACGATCTGACCAATATTTCCGCATTCAGGATACAACTCGTCCTGATGATCTTCCAAAACCTCTATCCGCTCAGGGATTCGCTTGATCACTGGGAAAAAGACCATTTTGGAAATGCAATCAATTCGCTTGCGCTGAACGTAGATTCAATGCGGCAGCCAACCACTGCATGGCTTCGCCTGTGCTTGATCGACCTTGAAAAAGCGTTGACGCCAAAAGGAGAACGCAACGATCGCTATTTTCGTCCAGGGGCAGAGGCAGATGCCGCGGACCGAAGCTACGAACAGCTTGTCGCAACACTCGACTCCATAGGCCGAAAAGTCGGATTACCTCTCGACTGGCGCTCAGAAATGCAGA
>DASYKE010000232.1:0-47804 GCA_035995725.1 Burkholderiaceae bacterium
CGAAAGGATTGAAAACAATGTTTTTGTAAAGCAATTAAATTGATTGTAAGACACCTTGGCGTTTAAGGAGGCGAAATCGATGAATTAAATTGATTACTGTGCCATTCCCGCTCGGCGCGGGTGATGTGACGCATGAGAAGGTAAACCGACAGCTCAAAAAGCGCAGCCTTTGCCGGTATCGGCAACGGAACCAGCGGCTTTAGGGAATGTAAAGCCGCTTATTAAATAGTCAAATAAATAGGGTCAGAGTTAATTAATTTTCTCTTTCAGTTTCTCCGACTACGCCAATGAGGCTGGATCGGCCAAACCGCTCAGGCCAAGCGAGACTATTGCGCCTCATTAAGAACAGGCTGACCAATATTTGCAGCGGGAGGAACATGCCTGAAAACTTCGCCGAACTTGGCGGTCAGGAAACCGGCGATGCGCTCTTGCGTCGCGTTGAGATAGGGAATGTTGCAGTGATCGGAATCGGAGATAGTTTCGTCCTGCGGCGAATTGGTCAGTTTCGCTATCAGGGAGTCAGTATGCACGGCAGGCACCACGTCGTCCGACGTCGCGCGAATGATCAGCGTTGGCGCAACCAGCCTGGGCGCGTACTTTACCGATTCGAACCGGTGCTTCATTACCCAATCCACAGGCATTGAACGGAAGCGGCGTTTCGCAACGGCCACCAGCGAATCGTAGGGTGTAACCAGTACCAGGGCCGCGACAGGCCGGTGTACGGCAACCTGTACTGCAACGCCGGAACCGAGACTACGTCCGACCACGGCGATTTTTGCGGGATCGACATTGTAGCGGTCGGCCATCCAGTCGAACAGCATGTAAGCATCCGCTATCATTTGCGTTTCGCCCGGAACGCCTGCGGAGTCCCCGTAGCCTCGGTAATTAATCGCGAGCACTGTCATATTGGGGAACATGCGCCCCGCATCGCGCGCAACCCATGAGACTTCCTCCGACCGGCCACCGAAATAGATGACTCCCGGATGCGGCCCCGGCGCCTGAGGCGACAGCAGCCAGCCCGAGAGCCGGGTGCCGTCCGCGCTGCGCAGCACGACCGGTCGGGTCCGATGCGCTACGCTGCGGGGACGTTCGACTTCCTTGATGCGGGCGGGATTGAAAATCAGCTTGCGCTGACTCGCAGCAACGACAGCAGCGAAGCTTAGCCATGCAAGGGCTGCGAGTCCGGCCATCCCGGCGAATGTGAGTTGCGACGGCATTTTCATAAGTCCCACGTGTTTTAACGATGGATACAGTTATAACGCTTGAATTCGCGTTAGGTCTTGCTGCGCGTCAATTGTATTGCTGAAATACCTAGATTGCGCTTGGCAGCAAATTCGAGGATGTGAAAAGGCTGCAGTTTATTTCCTAAAAGAAACATTTTAATTGGCGTATTTTGGCTCCTGCCTTTAGAACGGGCGACATTATGCGAGATGTTCGTGTTTTTACAGCAACATCAAAATGCTGGCTTTGGCGGGGCCAGCCGATATCCGGTACGGGGCAATCGTCCAGGCATTCTGCCGCTCGCTGGAATTCTTCCAACGTCCATGATTAGTCTCAATGGCGCTTCCAGCATTTGCAGCAAAATTGATCTATGGATGCATCAAAACATTTTCGATGCGGGGATAAATGCACACACTCTGCAAAACGCCTGTAAGCGCTGAAACTGTGGATCGAATCATCGCGCCTCAAGATGGCGAGACCGTCTTTCCTGCGATCCGTATGCATACGACTCCGGACCCGGAACCGGATCCGCCCGCCAAGAACGATCCGATTCCGCAAGAAGTGCCGCAGCCAGACCCGCCCCCGATACAAGATCCGATACCGCATCAGGAACCGGTCAAGACAATTTGCGAAGCTGCTTTTGAATGGTGATGGATGATTAACCGGAAACAGGGCAGTGCCGGCCGCTTAACCCTGTATCGAACCGCGTTTTGCATCGCACTGCGCGGTGCGTGACCAGATATTGGAAATGCGTTCAAATGCTTCGGCTGCAGTGATATCGAAACTACCGCTTTCCGGACTCCAGCTATACCGTTGAATCACGATACGCAAGGGTTCGGCCCGGATGACGTTGAAAGAGTTGGGTTCACCCCTGCCGCGCGTCGAGGTGGCAGTACCCGCCTGTACTACGAGGGCCGAGTAGTCGTCGGTCTTATATCGCGCCGCGGTGCTTCCCGCATGACTCGCATGCAAATGGCCTGCAAGCAACAGGTCGACGCCGCTGCTCGCAAACATGTTCATTGCAATCGGCGCCCGCCCGACCAGTTGATCCTCGTCATAATGTTCGGGCAAGTCGAACGGATGGTGCGTCACGATGATTTTGATGATACGGCGATCCAGGGTCCGCAACCGGGCGCGGATACGCTCGATTTGTTGTTCGTTCACTCGCCCGTCCTTGACGGTCAGCGATCGCGCAGTATTGATGCCGAGCACCGCGATTTCATTGTCTACATACTCAGGTTCCACATCGTCGGAAATATAACGGCGGAATTTTTCAAGAGGCTTCCGGAAGCGCCTCAAAATATTGTAAAGCGGTACGTCATGATTGCCGGGCACGACGATTTGCGGCGTCGGCAATGCATCCAGAAACCGGCGCGCTTCCTTGAACTGTTCGCTGCGAGCGCGTTGCGTCAGATCGCCGGAGACGACCACCACATCCGGCGCGATGGTTCCGACGAGCGCGATCAAAGGCTGGATGATCGCAGGATCGGTACGGCCGAAATGAAGATCCGAAAGATGTACCAGTGTGCGCATGGCATTTTCTACAGGCTCGAGGTGTCGGAATTTTGCGGCACGACGACGCGCAATGTGCGGGCACGGATACGGTAATGCAGCGGTGTCGCCATCACGGTGACTTCGCCGTCGGTCGCGACGCGCATCCGCTTGTGCCGGGTTTCGACCACAATACGGGTCGCACTGAGCACATCGAAGTCCTTTGCCTGCTTGAGACGCCCGAACAGCGCACTGATCGCGAGCCGCAGCAAACCCAGCCGCCCGGTGCGCTGCGCCACATATAGGCTCAACCGGCCGTCCGAGAGGGAAGTCCGCGATCCGATGTTGAAGCCTTGCATCAGGTATTCGTTATTTCCGACAAAAATGAAAGGCGTGCGGCGTTCATGCTCTTCGCCGTTCAGGCTCAATCGTACATGTAAAAACGGGTAACGGCGCAGCGCCGCCATGGTCGCCCAGACGAAAGCGAGCCACTTGCCTCTTCCTAAACGCCGCTGCTGCCATTGGCGGTCCCTCACGATGTCCGGATACAAGCCCAGGCTCGAATTATTCAGGAATATCCGCTCGTTGACCTCTCCTACGTCGACCCTGATGACACGGCCAGCGACGATATTGCGCACCGCCTCGTCGAGTTCCAGAGGAATGCCCAGATCTTTTGCAAAATGATTCAGCGTGCCGAGCGGAAGGACACCAAATGCAATATCGGTTTCGACCAGCGCCGAAGCGACCGCATTGACGGTGCCGTCTCCGCCGCCGGCAACGACGGCCTGCGGTTTTTCATTTACTGCGTGACGCGCGGCTTCGACAATTTCATCGCCGCTGCGCGCAAGCGTGACGTCTGCCTCGATTCCTCCGGTGCGAAATTTGCCCACGAGACCGTCGGCCCATTCTCTTGTATATCCGGCACCTGCGGCGGCATTGACAATCACTGCGATTCGGCTGGGCATGGAAGAAATTAACGATTCAGAAGCTGATTGCGGGAGATACGATGTCTGTGCAGCGTGCCGAAGGCTGTGATGCAAAGCGCGAGCCATGCTACGCCTTCGCAGATCGCAGCCAATACGTCGCTCAGATAGTGAACGCCCAGATAGATGCGGCTTAATCCGACCAGTGCTACCGGCAAAATAGCTGACAAACAGATTGCGGCCCGCCAGTACCACGGCTTCACCATGCTCATCAGGTATGCAGCGACAAAACCGTAAAACAAGGTGCTTCCAGCCGCATGGCCGCTCGGGAAGCTATAGGTTGGCAGCGTCAGTATAGGGTCGCCGAACGACGGCCGGGCGCGCTGGAACGCATATTTCATCAGCACATTCAGGAGCATGCCACCGGGGGACACACAGCAAGGGTAAGCAGCCAATACCATTGTTTCTTCCACACCAGAAATAACCCGAGCAGCGTGCACCATGCGAGCATGGTGACCGGATCGTGGAGATGCGTGACAAACAGCGTCAATCGTGTCAGCTGCGGCGTTGCATGCGCGTGAAACCAGCGGGCAACCTGTACATCAAACATCGTAATCGCGTCTGCGGTAACGACATCTTCGGCGATACCGCCAAACATCCAGCCAGCTGCCAGCAACACCAGAGCGCCGATCGTCAGATGAATACCGAAAACGCCCTCGGCGGCAAGGCGTGCGCGGATAAACGCAACAAGTGATTGTCTTGCTGCTGAATCGGTTTTTAAAAACCGTGTTTTAAGACCGGTCCATCCGACCCGGCAGCCCATTTTCTTAAAATTTCGCATGGGCAGCTGCCGCGTCTGAAAGCGTAGCTTTAGCGTGGACCACCGCGTCCCGCGCAAACATTTTGACGCGAATAGCTGACTGTCCCATCCTGACAGAGAACCGAAGGCTGACGATATCTGATCGGCCGCTTGAGCTGCGGCTTATGGTCTTCTTCGTTCGCCCCGAGTTCGGCGACATCCGGATTACTCAGGCGAGCGCTGCCTGGACCGAACCGGGCCTGCGCAACGGCGAGTGCGCTAAAAGTCACGAATAATGCGGTGATAGAGGCAAGTTTTTTCATTGCAGCCATTAAAACGATCGCGTAAAAACCGGCAATCATATGAAGCATTAAATTTCACATAGCACGGCAACACTGCCTGACGCATTGGGAATCCAACTTCCAACGAGCCGGTACCAGAAAAATGAAAATCTGCTTTCCTGAGAATAACGCGAAGAATTCAACTTCGGGATTATCAATGAAAACGCATCAACTATCCCGCAAAATTTCTTCGCCTTCTGTGCGATAGAGCACATAAAGACAGCCTCGAAGCCAGAATCATTGCGCAATCACGATTTGCTCAATATTTCTCTAGAGGAACGCAGCTGCAAGCTATCTGTTGTCACCGTCAAGTAAGCAGAAATTATCCGTACTGGTGCAATTTTCGCCATTTCGCTGAAATCCGGTCGATGTCGAGTGTCGTCATGCAGCGCCTTTTCCGCCTTTAATTTTACGACTCCATCACTAAACTGATAGATAGGACGAGTCTGGATGGGTAGACAGCAACGGAAAAATAATTGGAATATTGACCGACAGGCGATCTGCCGAAAAATCAGTGTGACACATGAGACAAGTCAGAATTTTTGCACAGTTGCTTTTTCTGGTTTCGCTGGCGGGTTGTGCGTTTGCCGACGCCGGCAAGCGCAAGTCGCCTGAGGCTCAAGCCGAACATCCAAAGAAAAGCGCTGCAGGTCCAAGGCGCGCCGCGCCACAAAATGTTGAGCGCCGTCCATCACTGCCTGCCGCGACAGTCCGGCGCTCTCCGGTCCCATTCCCTGTCCCGCCATCACCGGTCAAGCCCGAGGCTCCTTTCCCCGTCACCACATGCGACGCCGGCGGCTGCTGGAATGCCAATGGCAGCCGCTATCAAGGAGGCGTCGGCAATATCTATCTGGATAGCAATGGCAAGCTTTGCCAGCGCAACGGTGCATGGATGCAGTGCTCTTGAAATGGAGGCGGCGTCGCATGGCGCCCCGAAGCAGAAATTTGCTTCAACTGCCTAGGATATGTTTTTGGGAGCGCCCGGCTGGGCAAGCGGATGCGCTGGCGCAAACGCATCCATTTCCAGACATCTGTCGGCAACGGCCTCCAGCATCGGGGCTTTATCGAGGCTCACATTGAACAGCGGTGCGCCAACCACATGAGACACCAGGGCCATGTCCGCTAAAGATACATATTTACCATGCTTTTCCGGCAAAGACGTAAGGACAAGCATCTGCAATTCCGCAATTTGGTAACATGTCCTTGCTGGACCTAGCGCAACCGGTTCCGGCTTGCAGCAGCTTCTTTAAGCATCGCTTCAGCGTTGGCCACATCTCTGGCCAATAATTCTTGACGAGTCCAATACATCTCGTTTAATCGCGAACCGCCGCCCTTGTTTCCCGTACGCTCGCCCGGCAATGGCTCGATCCCCGCCTGCTGCCGCTTCCTGGCATCTTCCAATAGCATTTCTGCCCGAATCACATCCGAGGTGGCTTCGTCCAGGCTTTTCCTGTTGCCTGATGCCGGAAGAGAATCCGTTTTCCTGATCGGTGTGCGTTCGACTTGCGGCCGGGCGATGGGCCGCGAGCTATATTCGGTGGTCCACGAATTACCCTCGATGCTCGGCTCCACCGTAATGGTATGGTCGAGCCTCGCGCCTTTTATCAACTTGTCCGAATAGACGACCCGACCATCAGGTGTTACCTGGCAATAAATGTTTGTGGTGCCGCCACTTGATGGTGCCGGGGCAACAAGATTTTGCGAAAATGCGGCCGTAGCGGAACAAACAACGGCTATTGGGAATGCCCGGCGCAGTAAACAGGTATTCATGTTGTAATTGTTTGCGTTTCTACCCACATATGTTTGCGGCGCATCAATTTACTGCGTAAAAAAATGTTCGAGCATAACTGGCATAACCGGACGGCATCCCGAAAAGCCATGTCGCCGGACATGGCTGGGAATCGACGAGCAGCAGCAAAAGGCAACAACCCGAGAATACCAACATACAGAACTGATACTTTTGACACCCTGGAGATGCCCATGAAACTGACTTCCACCCTGATGCTCGGAAGCATCGTGCTTTCCGGCTGCGCCAATTTGTCGCCGCCCGCCCAGAACGCCGTTGCAGAACTGAAGCCGACGCAGGGCAACACAGTGAGCGGCACGACAACCTTCGTTGAACGCGGCGACAAGGTGCTGGTTGAAGGGCGCCTGACGGGCTTGCCACCGGGGCTGCACGGCTTTCATGTGCATGAAAAAGGCGACTGCAGCGCACCCGACGCCAGCAGTGCCGGCGCCCACTTCAATCCGGCGGCCAAGGCGCATGGCAATCCATTATCCGGCGAGCATCATGCCGGCGATCTCGGTAACGTGACAGCGGATGCGCAAGGTAATGCAGTGTTAGTAATCGAGTTGCCGGTGCGCGATTTCAGCCTGGCAAATAATGCGCCGGACAGCATCGTCGGTCGCAGCCTGATCGTTCATGCCGATCCGGACGATCTCAAGACGCAACCGGCCGGCAATTCCGGCAAGCGCGTCGCCTGCGGCGTTATCACCCTGCGCTGATGCCTTTATCTTCGGCGAAGGCCCAGCGCTGTAGCGGCACGAGCGCCAAACCGCACAGCAGCGCGAAGCCGCCGATGACATAAAAAGCGGCATGGATGCCGACATAATCCTTGAGCACCCCCATGACGAACGGCGTGATGAGGTGCGAGATGCCCCAGCCGAGACCGCCCAGGGCCATGGCCGAACCGCGTGTTTCCTTGCTGCTCACTGAGCTGATCAGCATCTGGAAATAGATCGTCATCACGGCCGACCCCACCCCCAGCCCAAACAGGAAGACGGCAATCAGCGCCAGATTCGACACTGCCGCCGCCAGCGCGACCGAGAGTCCCACGACCGTCGCCGCGAGCAGTGGCGTGCCGATACTGCGCACGTGCTTGATGAAAGACCCCGCGACAAAACCTGCCGCAATGGCGCCCACTGCACGCAGCGATATGAGCGTACCCGTGGTATCGGAATCGAAACCCTGCTCGACCAGCAGGATCGGATAGAAGGAAAACGACAGCGACAGTGGCAGCGCCGAAATATAGGCACACACTATGCCGTAGCGTATCGTGCGCTTGCCGAGCAGCATGCGGTAGGTGGCAAGGATAGGCTCAACGGTTGCATGTGGAACGGTCGCGGCATTCCGGTACATCTGGTTGAAAGCAAGTGCGGCCACGGCGGCCGCCGTCATCGCGCCGAAGCCGAAGCGGAAACCGGCCCCGGCGAGAATGAAGCCGGCGGCGGCGGTGCCGACGATCTGTCCACCGTTGGTCGCGCTGTTGAGCCGTCCCATCTGGGTGCCGGTGTGGCCGGCGAGCTGGCTGGCGAGCGACCAGGTGGCCGGCCAGAACATGGCGCGCGCCATCACCATCAGCAGTTGCGCGGCGAACATCCCGGCGAAGCTGCCGGCTGCCATGAAGACGGCGCCGGCAAGGCTGGTCATGACGCAGGCGGCCATCGCCATTTTCTTGCCGCCGACGCGATCGGTAAAGGCGCCGCCGATCAGGCTGAAGACGATCTGCAATATCACAGGCAGTGCGAGCAGGGTACCGATCTGCACGCCCGACATGCCGAGTGACCGCGCATAAAGAGGGATCAGTATGTAGGTCATGCCGAGCGCGAAATTCCACGCGAAGGAACTCAGGTAAAACGGCGCGACGGAGGCAAAGCTGGATCGATTCATCGAGCGGGCGATTGAAAGTGCATCATGATTATGGGCCAGGGTGTGAAATTGGAAGGTCCGCGATTTGTGAACTGTGTTTTTTATTTAATGCCGCGGCAAGCGTTCGTCGGATATCATCGCAAAGCGGTCGGCTAGCGGGATTATAAATAGTTTTGTGTGACAAGCGAACCGCGGGGGCCGGCATCGTTGAATTTTCGCGGGTGTATGGAGAACGAATGGAAAGCAAAATGAGTTCGAGACTCGCAGAACTTTCTTGACCTTGTCGTTATCGGCATAATGCCTGCGTCACCGGGGAGTAGCTTCCTTCCGATTTGCGGGAGGGACTTGCGTCAACAAACTTGACTTCGGTCATGGCGCGCGCGGCAACCTGCTTCAGGCACATGGCATGTGCACGGCGGCATAGACGGGTTCAGGCCTGCCGTACCGTCTACTATCGGCTAGTCTTGTTCTCCGTCGAATTCGGCTGCCGCTTTTGCCGTCCAGAGCGCTTTGTTATATGTTTCGAACGGGACATCGTAACTGTCGACTTCGCCATCCTTGCCCACGAAGTGAGTCCACCATCCATCAGCGGCTTGCACGATCGCGATGTCTCCGGGACTGCATTGATCAGCAATCGCTTCTCCATGATCCAGCGTGACGATATTGGTGTTTCTATGCTTGATAATAGTTGCCATTCGGATCGCTCGTAAGGACTGTGCTTTTTATTGAATATGGTTTCTTGTATAGCCCCCTTGGAGTACCTGTAAGATTATTCGTTTCCCGGCATGGTGGTCGTTGCCATCTTTGTCAAATAGTTTGCTCTTGTCCTTCAGATAAGTCTATGCCGCGAATGGCAAGCCACTACGCTGCCTAGTCATGTGAGGCTATTACTTGATCCTCAACAGTTTCATGGCGTTCAGCCCTTCAATCAGCTGGCGGTCCGATTTCGACAGGCGCTTGACCTCAGCGAGCAGACCGCGCGGATTGTCTTCACCCATGTCGTAAGGATAATCGGTGCCCAACAGTACATGATCGGCACCGAACCGGTCGATGAGCCGCTTGACCATCTCCGGGTCAAACGTGATCGTATCGAAGTAAAATTTCTCGAGGTAGCTTGACGGAGCGCGCTTGATCACTGTGCGGCAATCCGGACGTGCACGCCATGCATGATCCATGCGCGCCCAGTAATGCGCAACATAGCCGCCGCCGTGCGAAGCAATGAACTTGATCTTCGGATGGCGCGAGACCACTCCGTCAAAGATCAGATGACTGACGGCGATGGTCGTATCGAGCGGATTGCCGATCACGTTGTTGAAATAGTGATTGGTCAGTCGGCTACCTTCGGTGAAACCGAACGGGTGCATGAAAATGACAGTGCCCAGTTCGTTGGCCTTGGCAAAGAATTTTTCCAGACCGAGTTTTGGATCGGTCAGATTCAAGCCATTGACGTTCGTATTGATCTCGACCCCGCGCAAACCAAGCACGTTGACCGCATATTCCAGTTCGCGTACCGCCAGCTCTGCATTCTGCAACGGTACCGAGCCGAGCCCGACAAAGCGGTCCGGATGTGTCGCCACCAACCTGGCGATGCCTTCGTTGACGTCGCGGGCAAGCTCGGCTCCCTGGCCGGGTTCGGTGAAGTAAAAATAGTGATAAGGCGCAGGACTGACAGCCTGAATATCGACGCCCATCCGGTCCATGTCCTTGAGCCGCTCGTCGATTCCTGTCAGCTTCGGTCCCCGCTCCTTCATCTGCTTGATGTTGGTCTGGCGTGTCAGGTCGTTGGCAAAGACGCTGGTCGGATCGTGCTCTGCCGGTTTAAGGTGAGCAGCTTTCGCGTTGACTTCAGGATTGAGATAGTGGCAATGGATATCGACCACCTTCGCCTTGCCGCGCGCATCACGTATCACCGGCCTGGCCGGCTTTTTTGCGATCGTGCGCGACGCTACGGTATTAACCTTGGCGGCAGCCGCAAGACGTTGCGGACCATGGCCGTGTGCCGGATTTGTACACGTCGGCAAACAGGTGTATAGCATGAAAACCTCTATGGGTTGAGATTGGACTGATATCTGCGGAAAGGCAACCGAATACCATGTTGCGGGTTCAGGCTTGCCGCGCACGGCTGGCGCTGTGCCTGGACAAATATCCCGGCCGTTATCGATGACGCCGATTCCACGCTGATTTTTATCGAATGAACTTTACTGATGCCAGGTGAAATCGGGTTTGCACTGATGGTTTTAGTCGAGCGTCACCCCGGCAGCTTCAACCGCTTTTGCCATTTTCGTGATCTCGTTTCGCATCACGGCCATGAATTCGGTCGGCGAGTTGGTAACGGGATCAGCGCCGATATTGGCATAGACCTTTTGCATCTCCGGGCTTGCAACAACCTTTGCAAACTCTGCCCCAATCTGGTTCACGATTGCCGGCGGAATCCCTTTCGGTCCGAGGATGCCGCTATAGAGCACGAAATCCAGCGGAAATCCCGCCTCGATCAGCGTCGGAACATCAGGCGCCGCGCCGACACGTTTTGGCGTCGTCACCGCCAGCGCCACCAGTTTTCCCGCCCGGGCCTGAGACAGTGCCGGCGGCATGGTGGAAAAGTTGAAAGCGACTTCGCCGGTGAGAACAGCTTGGGTTGCCGGCGAGCTTCCTTTATAGGGCACATGCAAAGCATCGAAGCCCGCTGCGTTTTTCAAGGCTTCGCCAGCGAGGTGGGGAACGGTGCCGTTCCCGGACGACGAGTAGGCCAGCTGGCCGTTTTTGCTTTTGGCAAACGCGGCGAGTCCCTTGACGTCGGTGATTTTATGGGAAGGATGCACTACCAGCATCAACGGCGTCGACGCGACCAGCGTAATCAGCGAGAAATCTTTCAGCGTATCGTAGGGCAGGACTTTATATGCCTTCGCGTTGATCGCGTGGCTGGTCATGTCCTGCAGCATCAACGTGTAGCCATCGGGTGCCGACTGCGCAACATAAGTGGCGGCGATGGTGGTCGCTGCGCCCGGCTTGTTTTCAACGATGACGGGCTGTCCTATCTGTGCAGCCAGTCTTGCGGCGAGCGCGCGCGCCAGGATGTCCGATATGCCGCCGGGAGGAAAACCGACAACAAGCTTGATCGGCTTGGTTGGATAGGCCGCGGTTTGCGCCGATACCGAAGAAACCGAACAGAGCGCCAGAATACTCGCCATACATAACTGCCTGATGCTGATTTTCATTGCCAATCTCCTTGTACGTTGAACTTGAAAGCCCGGATTTGCTGCAAGCGAATCTGCCAAAAACAGTCTATGGGCGAGCGCCGTGCCGATTGCGCCGGAACGCTGCGACGCTGTCGGCAGGTACGGGCAACGATACTTGAATGTTCAAATGTCGGGACAGCCGTCACTACCATGTCTGATGAAGAGAGTATTCCCGCGCGATTTTGCTTGTCAACAATATTCATTTGTGTTCCAGTATATGGACTTTGATTTTTGATTCTTTTTGATTCTTTTAGAACAGATAGCTGCCATGGAATCATCTGCAATTGCGTCGGGCGCCCAGACCATCACGCGGGCGATCCGCGCGCTCAAGCTGATCGCCGCCCAACCCACCCAAGGCATTCGCCTGGTCGACTTCGCCGAGCGGATGGGGCTGCGGCGTCCTACCGCCCACCGCCTGCTCAAGGCGCTCGCCGCCGAGGGAATGCTGATCCAGCATGCGGATTCGCGCCGCTACAGTCTTGGCCCGTTGGTATTCGAACTCGGTCTTGCGGCTGCTCATCAATTCAACCTGCGCGATATCTGTCAGCCGGTGCTGAGCTTGCTGGCCGAGCAGACAGGCGATACATCCTTCCTGTTTGTGCGCAGCGGAAATGACGCTGTGTGCATTGCACGCGTGCAAGGAACATACCCGATCCAGACGCCGGCGGTTCCCGTCGGCAGCCGCCAGCCGCTCGGCGTCAATGCCGGCGGCCTGGCCCTGCTGAGCGCCTTGCCGCAACAGGAGGTCGAAGAAATCATCGAAGCGGTTGCGCCGCGGGTGGGCGTGTACGGCAATCTCGATGCGGAAGAAATGCACGAGCTTTGGGCGCGTGCCCGAAAAGCGGGCTATGCAATGATCGGTAACCGTGCAGTGCCTGGTGTTACCGCGGTCGGTCTGCCTGTCATGAGCGAAACCGGCTTGCCGATTGCCGCTATCACGGCAGCAGCGATCCATTCCCGTATGACGGAGGCGCGCGTGGCCGAGATACTGCCGCTATTGAGGAATGCGACACAAGAAGTGGCCCGGCTGCTCCATCAGTAGCGCGGCAAGAGACAACTGGACGTGGCTGCCAAGGGTACTTGCCCAACCGGCAAGATGTCATTCGAAGTCCACATAATGGAACTTCGGTCAATGTCATTGACAACCAAAATGACGGAGGAATAGGATCGTTTTTTCGACATACCCAACTCATTTCAATATATGAATAATTCAGATACGGCGGGCCGTACCCCGAAACAGCGTCTTGGATATTCCGCGATCACGGATCGCCCCAGACTGAAATTGCCTGGCGATGCAAGGGTGGTGGTCTGGCCGGTCGTCAACGTTGAGGACTGGGATATCGCCCGGCCGATGGCGCGCCAGGTTCTGCCGGCGCCAACCGGTGCGGCGGTGTTACCGGATATCGCCAATTGGGGCTGGCACGAGTATGGGATGCGGGTTGGATTCTGGCGGCTGAAGGCAGCGCTGGACAAGCTCGGCATCCGCGCCACTCTGTCGATCAATGGCCGCGTCTGCGAAACCTATCCGGTGGTCGCCGGAGCGGCGCGCGATGCCGGCTGGGAATTCATGGGGCACGGCCATATCCAGATGCCGACCCACCAGGTCGAAGACCAGCCGAAGATGATCGCGCAAGCGCTCGACACTATCGAGCGCTTTACCGGCAAGCGCCCGGTCGGCTGGCTTGGGCCCGGATTGACGCAAACCTTCGACACGGTCGATCACCTGGCTGCGGCCGGCATCCGCTATATCGGCGATTGGGCGATCGACGACCAGCCGATGCGCTTCCAGACCAACAGCGGCGAGATGGTCGCGATGCCCTACACGCTCGAACTCAACGATATCCCGATGATGGCGGTGCAGCATCACCGGTCCGATGTGTTCCTCGAACGCGTCAAGGATACGTTTGACCGGCTGTATCTGGAGGGGGCGGATCAGCCGCGGATCATGGGCATTGCGGTACATCCGTTCCTGTCGGGCGTGCCGCACCGGATCAAATATTTCGAGCAGGCGCTCGCATACCTGAAGCAGCAACCGGGGGTGCTGTTCTGGACCGGCGAGCAGATTCTCGACTGGTACATGACACAGCCGGCGACAGCACCGAAAAGGTCCAAGTGACGATTGGCACGCTGCTGCAAATCCTCAATGCGCTGTCGTTTTCGGCGCTGCTGTTCATTGTCGCCAGCGGCTTCACGCTGATCTTCGGCCTGTTGCGCGTGGTGAATCTGGCGCATGGTGCGCTGTATTTACTGGGCGGCTACATCGGCATGACCGTTACCGTGGCCACCGGATCGTTCCTGGCAGGGATACTCGGCGCGGCCGGTATCATCGCATTCGTCGGCTTCTGCCTTGACCGCTGGCTGCTCGAATACGTCAAGGATTCCGAACTCAAGCAGGTGCTGCTGACACTGGGCGTGGCGATGCTGCTCAATGACCAGGCACTGGTGATCTGGGGCGGCGATGCGCGTACCATTCCGGTGCCCGAGCTGCTGCAAGGCGCGGCACGCATCGGTTCCCTGTATTATCCGAAATACCGGCTGGCGGTGCTGATGTCCGGCTTGCTGATCTTCGTGCTGCTATGGCTCGGATACAACCGCACCAGGCTCGGCGCGCTGATCCGTGCCGGTGTCGACGACCAGGAAATGGTGCAGGCGACGGGTGTCGATATCCGCAGGCTGTTCGTGCTGACTTTCATGCTGGGCTCGGCGCTGGCCGGCATCGCCGGCATGCTGGGCGGCGCATTCCTTACGCTCTATCCTGGCGCTGACGCTGAAATCCTGGTGTTCGGCCTGGCCATCGTGATCATCGGCGGCCGCGGAAGTCTGGTCGGTGCCGCCGTCGGCAGCCTGCTGGTCGGCTTTCTCGCAACCTTCGGCCAGGTCTGGTTTCCGGAACTATCTTATTTCATTATCTTCGGACCGATGGCCATCCTGCTTGCTTTTCGGCCGCTCGGGCTGTTCGGCAGGGCATGACGAGGCTGACCATGCATAAAGCATTCAAATGGACGTTCTTGCTGGCACTGGCCATCTTCCTGCTGTGCGTGCCGTATCTGCTGTCGGCCTATCCGCAAACACTGGTCACCGAGATCCTGATTTTCGGCCTGTTCGCAATGTCGATCGATATTCTGGCCGGTGTCGCGGGCCGCACTTCATTGGGCCATGGCGCAATCTTTGGCACGGCTGCCTACATCGTCGCCTGGAGTGTCGCGGGCGCCGGAGGCAATCCCTGGGTCGGCGCATTGCTGGGCATTGCCGGCGCAACCTTGCTGGCAGCGATATTCGGTGCACTGGCGGTGCGCACCAGCGGCGTCTATTTTCTGCTGCTGACGCTGGCATTGGGAATGGTGGTCTGGGGCGTGGCGTATCGCTGGACATCGGTTACCGGCGCCGAAAACGGGATTCGCGGCGTGACGCGTCCCGCTGCAATCCAGGATCCGACTGCCTACTATTATTTTGTGCTGGCGACCGTGTCGGTGATGGCGCTGGTGATTGCGCGCTTTGTCCGCTCGCCGTTCGGCCTGGCGCTGCGCGGCATCAAGGAAAGCGCGTCCCGCATGCGCACGCTCGGCTACAACGTGCCGCTGACCCTGGCGATCGGCTTTACGCTGTCGGGGTTTTTTGCCGGCGTAGCTGGTGTTCTCGCGGTGTTCCTTAACAATTTCGTCAGTCCCAACAGCGTGGCGCTGACGCAATCGACCCAGGGATTGCTGATGGTAATCCTGGGCGGCGTCGGCACGCTGTGGGGTGGCTTCGTCGGCGCCGCGGTGATGATCACGCTGCAAAGCCTGTTCAGTTTTTATACCGAACGTTGGGCCAGTATCCTTGGCCTGATGTTCATTCTCACGATGTTGTTTGCACCGGAAGGATTGGTAGGCAAGGGCGGTTTGTTGTGGCAACGCCTGCTGAAGCGGACGAAATAATTTAACTATCAGGAGAAAGTCATGAAACGCAGAAATTTCCTCACTGCCACAGCAGGCGCCGGCGCACTGTATTTGGTATCGGGCAGCTTGCAACAGGTGCTGGCCCAGAATAGCGGGCCGATCCGCATCGGCCTGCTGGCGCCGCTGACCGGCACCGCTGCATCGTCGGGTCGTGAACTGGTCGATGGATGGAACATGTTCTGGCAAGAACACGGCTTGAAGCTGGGTGGCCGCGCGGTGGAAGTCATTGTAGAGGACGATGCGTCCAATCCCGACACCGCGCTGCAAAAAGCGCGCCGCCTGGTGCAGCAGCAAAATGTCCACATGCTGGTCGGTAACGTGCTCGCCAATACCGGCCTGGCGGTAGCCGAATTCGTCAAGGGTACCGGCACCCCGTACTTCATGCCAGTGGTTGCCGCCGACGATCTGACCCAGCGCACCCGCATTCCCAACGTGCTGCGTGTGGCCGGCTTCGCCGCCAGCCAGATGACCCGCCCGCTGGCCGACTGGTGCCGCAAGAAAGGTTACAAGCGTGTCGTCACGATCGGCCAGGACTACACGTTCGGCCATGAACAGGCCGGCGGCTTCATCCAGAATTTCACTGAAGGCGGCGGTGTGCTGGCAGGACAATTGTGGCATCCGCTCAACACCTCCGACTTCAGCCCGTACATGGGCCAGATTCAGTCATTCACGCCGGATGTGGTGCTGGCGATTGAAACCGGTGCCGATGCCGCGCGCCTGCTGCAACAATGGTCGAATTTCGGCCTGAAAAACACGATCCCGCTGGTCACTTCGCAAAACACCACCGACCAGTCGGTCATCCGAAACCTCAGCGCTGCCGAAGTCGAAGGCATCGTCTCGTGCGCGCACTACGCCGAAGGCCGCGACGATCCGTCGATCCGCAAGTTCGTCGATGCGTATGAAAATTCCTACAAAAAAATCCCGTCGATCTTTGCTGCGGAAGGCTATACCGCCGCAATCTGGATTGCCGATGCGGTATCGAAAATGAATGGCCAGGTCGAAGACCGCAAGCGTTTGCTCGATACCATCATGAAAGACACCATCGCGGACAGCCCGCTCGGCAAAAATCTGAAGATGGACGCGTACGGCAATCCGGTCTACACGATCTATATCCGCAAGGTCGCCAGGCGCGCCGACGGCAAGCTGGTCAACACCGTCATTGACACCTATCCGAATGTGTCGCAGTTCGGTAGATTAAAGCCGGAAGAGTATCTGAAGCAACCGCCGTTCAGCCGTCAGTTCCAGGGCGTCCAAAAGTGATTGACGTGGCGACCGCAGGGATTGCAACGCCAACGCCGCAGCCAACCGTGTCGGAGTGGGCGCTGGAGCTGAAAGGCGTGAGCCGCAGCTTCGGCGGCCTGCGCGCGATCAACGACGTGACCCTGCGGGTGGCAGCCGGTTCGACCCATGTCGTAATCGGGCCGAATGGTGCCGGCAAAACGACGCTATTTGGTCTCATCTCCGGCGAAATCGCGTTGACCGCCGGCCGCGTCGTCATGCTCGGCATCGATGTATCGCGCTGGTCCGCGACGCGGCGCACGCTGGCCGGCCTTGGCCGGACCTACCAGATCACCAACGTGCTGGCCGGGCTGACGGTGGAAGAAAATCTGCTGTTGGCGCTGCGCGGCAAACGTCCGATCAAGTATTCGCTGTTCGGCACTGGCCGCCCGCACGCCGACGAGGATGAAAAGCTGACCGCGATCCTCACTACCTGCGGCATTGGCGAGCATCGCCGCGACCGCGCCGGTGCCATGTCCTATGGCCGCCAGCGCCAACTGGAATTGGCGATCGCGCTGGCCAACAATCCGCGCGTGCTGCTGCTGGATGAACCGGCAGCGGGCCTGTCGCCGGCCGAACGGGGCCCGATGGCTGACCTGATTCGCCAGCTGCCGTCCGACCTGACCGTGCTGCTGATCGAGCACGACATGGAACTGGCGCTCGGCCTGGCCGACCAGGTGACCTGCTTGTACTACGGCGAGGTGCTGGCCGAAGGCAGTCCCGATGCCATTCGCGCCAACGAACAGGTGCAGGCCGTCTATTTTGGAACCGCAGAACATCATGCTTGAGATCAGCGATCTTCACAGTAATTATGGCGATGCGCTGGTGTTGCGCGGCGTCAGCCTGCAAGTGCCGGCGCGCTCGGTGACCGGATTGCTGGGTCGCAACGGTATGGGAAAAACCACGCTGATCCGCACGGTGATGGGACTGACGCCGCCGACGGTGCGTGCCGGTTCGGTGCGCTTCCAGGGGCAGGATATCACCGGTCTCGCGCCGAACCTGATTGCCTTGCGGGGTATCGGGCTGGTACCGCAGGGACGCAGATTGTTTGCCTCGCTGACAGTGCTCGAACATCTGGAAATTTGTCCGCAACGCGCCGCTACCGGCGGGCGTACTGCGTGGACTGTCGCCCGTGCTTTTGAACTCTTTCCCCGGCTGGGTGAACGGCGCAAGCATCGCGGCAATCAGTTGTCGGGCGGCGAGCGGCAAATGCTGGCAATTGTCCGTGCGTTGATGATCAATCCTGAACTGTTGCTGATGGATGAACCGACCGAAGGGCTGGCGCCCGTGATGGTGCAGCATGTTGAAAACGCGGTGCGCGTCCTGCGTGATGAAGGGCTGTCGGTGCTGCTGGTCGAACAGAACCTGAAGAGTGCGCTGTCGCTGGCCGACACTGTCCATATTCTTGAAACCGGGACGCTGGTCTATTCCGGCCAGGCCTCTCAACTGGCGCAGGACAAGGCGATCCTGCAACGCCATCTCGGCGTGTAATATTTATGTTAAGTCCGATGAGCACAGGCCAAAGCTTCCTCTCCCTTTCGGCGGAGACATCAGAACGGAGAGGCAATTTCACGGTTTTTCTAACTGAATAGCATGTCCTGTTCGTCAATTACCAAGATCCCATGAACAATCAGCACGCCATCGATCCAAACGACCCCTGGGGCGCCTTTTGTCCCGAGGGCAGCTTCCACATCACCGGCGCTGTCAGCGGTCCGCTGGCGCGCCTTCGCCTGGGGGTGAAGGACGTGTTTGATATTGCCGGTCGCCGTACCGGTGCCGGCAATCCCGACTGGTTGGCGACGCACGAACCGGCAACCCGGAATGCAAGCGCAGTCGATGTCCTGCTGGCTGCCGGCGCCGACATCGTCGGCAAAACCCTGACCGATGAACTGGCCTACAGCCTGAACGGTGAAAATCATCATTACGGCACGCCGGTCAATCCGGTCACGCCCGAGCGCATTCCCGGCGGCTCATCATGCGGATCGGCGGCGGCGGTCGCTGCCGGCTTATGCGACATCGGCTTGGGCAGCGACACCGCAGGCTCGATCCGTCTGCCCGCGACCTTCTGCGGCGCCTGGGGTTTTCGTCCGACCCACGGGGCCATCCCCAACGACGGCGTGGTGCCGCTCGCTCCCAGCTACGACACGGTAGGATGGATCGCGCCGAACGCCGATGTGCTGGCGCGTGTCGGCAATGTGATGCTGCCGGCCGACTGCGATGTCGCCGGGTCGCTGCCGACCCGGCTGCTGCTGGCCGACGATGCATGGATGCTCGCCAATCCCGATGTGCGCGCCGCGCTTCACGCAAAACTGCCGTCACTCATCGCCCGGTTCGACAGCGTTGCGCAGCAAGTTATCGCGGCAGACGGGCTGGAGAAATGGCAGCAGACCTTTCGTGTGATCCAAGGCAGAGAAGTCTGGGCCTCCCATGGCGAGTGGATCACGACCCACTCGCCATGCTTCGGACCGGGGATTCGCGAACGCTTTCAATGGGCATCGACCGTCAGCGCGGCAGCCGCCGAAGCTGCCGCCGTCGAGCGACGCCGGATTGCGGGAGTGCTTGACGATGTGCTTGCCGGTGCGATCCTGTGCATCCCGACCGTCTCGTTTGTGGCGCCGTTAAAAGGATCGCCGAGCGCCGAAGATGACCGTACCCGCGCGCTTTGCCTGTTGTCGATTGCCAGCCTCGGCCGCTTGCCGCAAGTCGCCATCCCGGTGGCGCGGGTGAACGGCTGCGCGGTGGGATTGTCATTGATCGGTTCACGCGGGATGGATCGGGCGCTGCTGGCGCGCGCGGCGGAATTGGAGATGGATTTCCGTTGACGGATTAACGCTAGTGCTAATATCAATCGATAGTCGATCAACACAATTTTTTTATGAATAAATTATTCGCTCCGCATCAAGCCGCACGCCCGGATCAAACTTTGGCGCTCAACATGAAGCTGCTGGCCCATCACGAGCTCGCCGGCTTTGGAGGGTTGGGCGAAGGCATGTCGATGCAGCAAACGCGCGACGGACGCCGCATTATGTGGCTCGCGCACGAAGCTGCACCAAAGAATTTTTCCGGGGTCGATGTCACGGACCCGCGCAATCCGCGCCTGATCGTGCAGACCGACCTGCCGCATATGAAGATGCGCTCGAATTCGCTTGACGTGGTAGGCGATATCATGGCCGTGGCGTACCAGTCCTCCACGGTGAATCTGAAGCCGGCGGGCGTTGATTTGTTCGACATCAGTGTGCCGGAAAAGCCTCGCCTGATTTCGCATTTCGATTGTTCAGGCCCTTTTTCGCGCGGTGTGCACGCCCTATGGTTCGTTGACGGACGTTATATCCACATGGCGTCCGGCGCGCCTGATTTCCAGCCGCGCAATCCGCTGGACGATCAGTTCTACCGTATTCTCGATATAGGCAATCCATCCAGACCGGTCGAAGTCGGACGCTGGTGGTTTCCTGGCACGCGCGAGGGCGATGCAGCGCCGCCGCCGCCTCGCCTTCCGAAGTTCGACACCGGTTTCCGCACCCACAACACCAACGTCTTTCCCGAGCGTCCCGATCGCGCATTCGTCGGCTACATCGACGGCGGCGCCGTCGTGCTCGATATTGCCGACATGGGAAACATCAAGGTCGTTTCGAAGTGGAACCACTCGCCGCCTTTCAACGGCTTCACGCATACGGTGCTGCCGCTGTTCGATCGCGGCCTGTGGATCGTCAGCGACGAATGCGTGCAGGACAATGGCGCCGATTGGCCCAAGCTGGTGTGGGTAGTCGACGCCCGCAACGAGGGCAACCCGGTACCGATCGGCACCTTCCCCGCCCCTCCTTACGATGCCTTTGCCAAGCGCGGTGGACGTTTCGGCGCGCACAACCTGCACGAGAACCTGCCGGTGCCCACTTCGTTCCGTTCCGACACGATCATCATCGGCACGTTTTTTAACGCCGGCGTGCGCGTGTACGACACCAGCAACCCGTATCAGGTCGAGGAGATCGCCTACTACGTCCCGGGCGCACCCAGGCTGTCACCGGCCGGTGCGGTGCAATTGAACGACGTGTACGTCGATGATCGCCGTATCGTGTACACGGTGGATCGCTTCACCGGCGGGCTGTATGTGCTCGAAATGACGTTGTAAAACCGGAATCATGAACCCGTACCGCGACTCGCTTGCCGGCAAGCTGCCCGTCACTCTTGTCACAGGGTTTCTTGGCAGTGGCAAGACCACGCTGATCAGCCGCCTGGTCACGCATCCGGGGATGAATCGGGCCGCCGTCATCATCAACGAGATCGGTGAAATCGGCATTGACCACGACCTGGTGACCATGTCGTCCGAGAATGTCACCTTGCTCGCCAACGGCTGTTTGTGCTGCACCGTCCGCACCGATTTGCAGGAAACCCTGCGCGAACTTTTCGGCCAGCGCCGCGCCGGCCGGATTGCCGACTTTGACCGCGTCGTGGTCGAAACCACCGGCCTTGCCGACCCGGCGCCGGTATTGCAAACGCTCGTGAGCGACACGCTGCTCGCAGCCCAATACCGGCTTGATGGCGTCGTGACGCTGGTTGATGCGATCAATGGCCCCGGACAAATTGATCAGCAGCCCGAAGCAGAAAAGCAGATCGCTCTGGCCGACCGCATTCTCGTTACGAAAAGCGATCTGGCAGCGCCGGACGATATTGCCGCGCTGAGCGAGCGCATTGGCGCAATAAACGGACAAGCCAGTATTGCGCTTGTCGTGATGGGAGAAATCGATCCTGCCGACATTACCGGGCTGGGTCTGGGCAGTACCCGGGCCGGCCTTGCAACGCTGCGGTTTTTGGGTGAAGACCTGAACTGCGATACCGGTGAACCAGAGCGCTATCTCGGCGAGCGCTTCAAAACGCGGCACGACTCGAAGGTAGGTACGCTGGCACTGCGCTTCGACACCCCGTTCACCTGGCAAGCGTTCTCTGCCGCAATGGAATTGCTGACTTCAATGCGCGGGCCGGATATGCTGCGCGTAAAAGGCATAGTCAATGTCGCCGGCGCACCAGTCGTGGTGCAGTGCGTGCAGCATATTTTTCATCCGCCCGCTCACCTGGACCGCTGGCCCAGCGCCGACACAGGCACGCGGCTTGTCTTCATCACGCGCAACATCAGCGCCGAGGCGATCCGGAGTCTGTTTACAGCCGTCGGGGCAGTGGCCGCCACCTGACAATGGATTGCCCGGCTCTAAAACGCTTCCGGAGCGGCATCAAGGCAGGCGCTCGCTAACAGAGGTCTCATCGCTCAATTGCATAATCTGCCATTTGACGACCAGGAAGGCACAATATGTCGCAATATTCTTTCCGTATTCTGAATGTATTTGCCGAAACGACATTTGGAGGCAATCCTCTGTGCGTGTTCGAGGACGCACGCGGGATGAGCGACGACTCGATGCAGGCGCTGGCTCGCCAGTTCAATCTGTCGGAAACGACTTTCATTCTGCCGTCGGATAAAGCGGATGCCCGGGTCCGCATTTTCACGACAGGCTATGAAATGCGATTTGCCGGCCATCCGACACTTGGATCGGCGCATGTCGTCCGTGATCTGCTGGGGGCGGGCAATCGGCTGAGTCTGGAATTCAAGGCGGGAATTGTTCCTGTCTTTGCAGACAACGATGTCTGGACATTCACGGCGCCGACTTCGTCGAAAGTAGTTACCCGCAGCGTCGACGTACCACACGACTTGATCGCAAGAATGCTCGGTTTGCAGCCGAGCGATCTTCTCGGCGAACCGCTGTGGGTCGATACCGGCGCAGATCAGCTTCTGGTGCCGGTGAAGACCGCAGAAGCGGTGCGCCGCGCCAGACCTGCCGGCGATTTGCTCGAGCATTGGCCGGTGAGCAGTCTGGGACGAAAGACGGCATATGTATTTGCATTGACAGGTGAAACCGGCAAGGAACAACATGTATTGGCGCGCTACTTTTTTACCATGCAGGGCGGTGGCGTGAGTGAAGATCCGGGCACCGGGTCAGCATGTGCAAATCTGGGCGGCTGGCTAATCGAGACGGGACGGGCAGTTCCGTGCCGCATACGAGTAAGTCAAGGCGAAGCCGTCTCTCGGCCATGCCATCTCATGCTTCATGTGACTAGGGACCGTGACATCCAGGTCGGGGGCAAAGTCATCGAACTCGGGCGTGGCAGCGTGAATATCCAGACCCGGAGTACGAAAATGCAGATTGCATGATTTTTTCTGCAGCCGCGCGACAAACGGCATCGTTCTTCCCCAATCCCGTCAAAATATAGTCGGCATGGCAGCATTCCTGTCGTTTGTCCGTATTGGAACCGCAACGGAGATAAACGAAAACAGGAGCCTTGAACCTGTTTTAATCATAAAATCGGATACGCCTAAAAAATGCAAAGGGACAACCGATGGAACATCAAAAATACTCTCTCATCGAAACGCTTACATTTGCCGAAAACAACGGCCTGCCTGTGGGCGGCACCCTGGTTGAGCAGATAGTCCATTTACTCAATTCCAATGCAGTATTCAGCGACATTATCATTCATCAGAACAGTCCGATAATGCTGCGGCAGCCAAAGCGGCTCGTGGCTGTTTCCGACACGCCGATCACACTGGAAGAACTGGAAGAGTTTTTTGAGGTTATCGAACCGGATTGGGAAGAGCGGATACAGGACAGAGCTTTCGATCGCTCCAAGGATTTATTCAGTGCCCGGATCAGGGCCAATTGCTTTTCCTTTCAAGGCAAAAAACGCCTCGGATGCGTGATCCGCCGTTTCCCGACCGAACCGATGCCGCTGGACCAGATAGGATTAAGGCAGTGCTCGCAGGATTTTGCCAAGCTGCACAACGGCCTGGTCCTCATCATAGGCGATACTTGTCAGGGCAAATCGACAACGATCGCCTCTCTGCTCGATCAGATAAATAAAACCCGGTCGGGACATATCATAACCATCGAAGATCCAGTCGAGACACTGATCCCGCAGCGCAAATGCATCATTACCCAACGCGAAGTCGGAACCGATGGCGATGTGGAAAGTTACTACGTCGGCGCCCTCGATGCGCTGCGGGAGCGGCCTGACGTTATTTTGATCGGCGAGATCAGGGATGCCCAGACAGCGCAAGAGGCGCTGGCGCTTTCCGAATCGGGGCCGTTGGTATTTGCCACGCTTCATGCCAAGTCAACCGAACTGGGCTTGCAAAAAATGCTGCGTTTGCTGGGAAATGCCGATTCGCAAGCGCAGGCATTGTCGCATTCGCTGCGAGGCTTGATCTGTCAAGCCTTGTTGCCTTCCTTGCAAGGCGACACCTACCAGTTGGCCAGCGAATGTTTGACATCCAACCCGGAAGTAGCGAGTTTGATTGAAAGCCGCAATATCGGCCGCATTCGGCCATTGCTGGAAAACCTGGGTCGAATCCCCAATTCGGGATGCCACACGATGAACGACGATTTGCAACTGTTGCTGAGGGCGAAAAAAGTCAGTGCCGAGGATGCGCGCAAGGCCACTACCGATCGCCTGAATTTTGCGGGAGCGTTAAAACAGGCTACCTGACTTTGTTGTCGTTTGCGGGCCGCCAAGCTTGAACGCGGGAACCGAGCATTCGTGCCATCCACCCGTTTTGTGGGAAAGGGCCAATTCGTTCGTATGTAATGCCGCGTCAAATCCTGGGCCACATCGTATATTTTTATCAAGAATCAAACGGTCAACCAATTGCCGTCGAGTAACGTTGTGGAAAAGACTTTTAAAGTCGCTGATCAACTACTTTTACTATTTTTTAAAGGAATACTACAATGAACAAATTACTCGTCGCTTTAGCCGCTGGTGTATTCGCTGCTTCCGCATTCGCAGCAGCTGACACCGCTGCCCCGGCAGCGTCGGCCACCAAGGCAGCACCGGCCAAGGCAGAAGCCAAAGCGGATGTCAAAGCTGACAAAGCTGCTAAAGGCGATGCAAAAGCCCCTGCTAAAGACGAAAAAGGTGCTGCAAAAGCTCCCGCTGCCAAATAAATTGGTTATGTTGCATTAATGGAAAGGCAGGTTCGTCCTGCCTTTTTTCCTTTGAGAGCGTCACCAGAAGCTGGTCCTGCAGCGGATTGCCTGTCCGAACCCGCCGTACTTTCTATAACGCGTCCACCAACTCAAAAGCGGAATTAATGCTTTTTAACTCGGTCGACAATGCAGTCTGATCGCGTTCGCGCGTATCGAGGCGAATGACCAGAAGTTTCCGCCCCCGTCGTATGAAAAACACAATTACAACAGACTTCAGCGCGGCAGAGAGAGAAACAGGGTCGGAGTTAAATAAAAACGATAACAAAACCGAAGCTAATTGATAGCTATTCATTCCTGGTTGACAGCTTGTCTCGTTTAGCCAGTTCCGGAAATAATTTCATCCACGTTCCGACCACCAGCAGGGTGCCCACTCCGCCGATCAAGACCGAAGGCACTGCGCCAAACCATCCTGCCGTCATGCCGGATTCAAATTCACCGAGCTGGTTCGATGCGCCGATAAAAATCGAATTGACCGCGCTTACTCTTCCACGCATTTCATTGGGTGTTTCCAGCTGCACCAGCGATTGGCGGACGACGACGCTGACCATGTCGAACATGCCGGTGACGGCCAGCGCAAGCAGCGACAGAAGGAATGATGTCGATAGCGCAAACACCAGTGTAGCGATACCGTACATTGCGACCGAGCCCAACATCACTTTCCCGACACGGCGCTGGATCGGCTGCTGTGCCAAATAGAGCGACATCAACAGCGCGCCGACCGCCGGCGCCGAACGCAGCAGTCCCAGACCCCACGGGCCGACATGCAGGATGTCTTTCGCGAAAATAGGCAGCAAGGCGACCGCGCCACCGAGCAACACGGCAAACAGGTCCAGCGATATTGCGCCCAGCACTTCCTTGCGATGCCATATGAACCAGATGCCGGCGAACAGATTCTGCAGGCTGACCGGCTCGCGTGTGCGCGGCACATGATCGATCCGGATGATGGACACCAAACCCATCGCCGCCAGAAACAGTGCGCCGCACACCATGTAGACCACGTCTGCGCCGGCTACGTAGATGAATCCCCCCAGCGCCGGCCCGACAATGATGGCCGCCTGCGTGCCAGATGCATTGACGGCCAGTGCGCGCGGCAACACCGCGGCCGGCACCAGTTGCGGCGCGAGTGCTTGCTGGGTCGGATGCTGAAATGCCCTGGCGCTGCCTAATGCAATTGACGCGATCAGGATTGCTTCGCGATTGAGCCAGGCTCCCAGAGTCCCGGTAACGAGCCCGATCGTGATCAGCAATTGCCCGGTCAGACACCACGCGAGTACACGGCGGCGGTCAAAACGGTCGGCTACCTGACCTACTATCAGAGTCAGCGCGAGGGACGGCAGAAACTGGGCAAGACCAACCAGCCCAAGATCGTAGGCGCTATTCGTCAGGTCGTACATTTGCCAGGCCAGCACTACCATCATCATCTGGGAGGCCATTGTAGTGGCGACGCGACCGAGAAAAAAATACTGGAACGAGCGATATTCGAACAGCGGATTTTTCATCTGGCGAGGTCTATGGAAAGCAAGCGGCGAACGGTAAAACGGCCTGAGCCAGACCACGCGGTCTGCCTGTCGCTCAGGAAATGCGTAATAGGAAGGTCAGCGCGACGAACGTCAATGCTCTTCCTGTTGATCTCGGATGGATGTCAATGCGGCGCGATCCCACACTCTCTTTTATTTCCCAGCGGGCTCCACACCCACAAGATTAAATATTCTATTGGAAACATTTTTTCGCATTTTCATGCTGCTCCAGTGGTACATTACTCTAAAGCAATGGCATGTGTCGATCAAGTAGTTGGCTGTGCACGCGGCCAAGACTTTGCAAATTTCGAACGTAATGTCACTAAGTAGGCGGCCCTATAGGCAAACGAATAGTCATTTCAATCTTAAATGAAATAAAAACAGGGGAAACACCGTGCCTTATCTAGTCGGCGGTTATGACGCCAAATTAGTCATCCTTTCAATTATCGTCGCAACCCTTGCCTCCTATACCGCGCTGAATCTTGCCGGACGTATCACGGTTAGCGAAGGCCGCGCCAGCAAAATGTGGCTGTTAGGCGGCGCCTTTTCGATGGGAACGGGCATATGGGCGATGCATTTTATCGGGATGCTGGCATTCAGCCTGCCGATCCAAATTGGTTACGATATCCCGATTACGCTGCTATCGTTGTTTATTGCAATGGGTGTGGCCGGTTTCGCTTTATTCCTGGTCAGCCGGCCCCAGGTCAGCGTAACGAATTTTTTTGCCGGCGGCACGCTGATGGGGCTGGGAATAAGCGCGATGCACTATACGGGTATGCACGCGATGCGGATGAATCCGGCCATCATGTACAACCTGGTACTGCTGGCGCTATCCGTTCTGGTCGCCATCAGTGCGTCCATCGTCGCGCTATGGATTGCCTTCACGCTGCGAGAAGAAAATTCCTTGCTGGGACATTCAAAGAAGGTGTTCAGCGCCTTGATCCTGGGCCTGGGAATAACCGGCATGCACTATATCGGCATGGCGGCTGCCAACTTCGCGGGCAACAGCATTTGCCTGGTCCAACGAGGCGTGGACAGTTACTGGCTGGCCATTACCATCAGCCTCGTGACCCTTTGCATTCTGAGCATTACTCTGCTGCTATCGGTTATAGATTCGCATCTGGCCTCTCATACCGCAGGCCTGACACGGTCGCTGCGGCGCGCGAACGAGCAGTTGCACCATCTCGTGCTGCACGACAATCTTACCAGGCTGCCGAACCGCACCCTGCTAGAAGATCGAATTACCCAGGCCATTTCATCGGCGCAGGGCCTGGGCAAACTCTTTGCCGTCATGCTGCTCGACCTCGACCGGTTTAAAACCATCAACGATTCCCTTGGCCATCACTACGGAGACAAGCTTTTGCAGGCAGTGGCACAGAGGCTGACTGAAACCCTGCGTGCGGAAGATACCGTCGCCCGGATAGGAGGCGATGAATTCGTTGTTTTGCTCAAGGAAATCGCCGAACCGCAGGCGGCGGCGAATATTGCCCAGAAATTGCTCACGGCTCTGTCGGAACCTTTTTATATCGAAGATCAGGAACAGAATATGTCTTCCAGCATCGGTATCAGCATATACCCGAACGATGGGCTGGATCTGCGCGCGCTGATGGTCAATGCCGACGGGGCCATGTATCACGCCAAGAAAATGGGGCGTAACAATTACCAGTTTTTTACGAGGGAAATGACTGCTGTTGCCGGTGCAAGGCTGGAACTGGAAAAGAGCTTGCGTCGCGCCATGGAGAATCGGGAATTTGAATTGCACTACCAGCCTAAAGTCAATGTCAAATCGGGCGCGGTCACTGCAATGGAAGCGTTGATTCGATGGCGCGACCCCCAAAAAGGGCTGATATCCCCGGTCGAGTTCATTCCTTTGGCAGAAGAGCTGGGCCTGATTATCCCTTTGGGTGCATGGGTGCTGATTACCGCCTGCCAGCAAAACAGGCAGTGGCAAGTCGCAGGTTTGCCGAAGATACGCGTGGCGGTGAATTTATCGGCTGTTCAGTTCAGGCAAAAAAATCTGGTCGAATTCATTTCACAGGTATTGGAAGATACCGGGCTTGATGCGTCGTTTCTCGAATTGGAGGTAACGGAAAGCGTCATCATGCAGAATGCGGAAGAGGCGACGCTTGTACTTGAAAAACTGCATGCCAAGGGGATTCATATTTCGATCGACGACTTCGGCACCGGCTATTCCAGCTTGAGCTACCTGAAACGATTTCCTCTCGATACGCTGAAAATCGACCGTTCGTTTGTACGCGACATCAGTTCCGATCCGGATGATGCCGCCATAGTCAAATCCGTCATCGCGCTGGCGCACAGCCTGAGGTTGGGGGTGATTGCCGAAGGTGTGGAAACCGAAGAGCAGCTAGCCTTCCTGAGCGCCCTCGGATGCGATGAATACCAAGGATATTATCGTAGCAGACCGGTCCCGGCAGAAGAGTTCGCGCAATTGTTGCGCGAATCGGACGGTACTGTCAAAAAGCATTTGTCCTACTAAAGAGCCGGCAAGGTTCCATCTCTCCCTGTTAGACCACGCTGCGCCGACCCAAACTGCCTGATACCCCGTCCAAAATTAATTGCAGATTATCCTCGATTGCTTTTATCATCTGTCCGGACATTAAAAACAGGCCCGAAAGCATGTTGATGAAGAAAAAAACCGTTCAAATGTCGAGAGGGGCAATTTGCCTGGCGGGATTGCTGACATTGCCGTTGTGCGATGCAGAGCCACTGCCGCTATGGGAAATCGGTATGGGCGCCGCAGCAATAAGCCTGCCCGACTACCGGGGGTCGGACGTCATCACCACATATGTATTGCCGGCTGCCTATTTCATTTACCGGGGCGATTTTCTCAAGGCGGACCGCAATGGCGTACGCAGTATGTTGTTCGACAGCGATCGGGTTGAAGTCAACCTGAGCGTGAGTGCATCTCTTCCGGTGAACAGCAATAATAATCCGGCCCGCCACGGCATGGCCAACCTCAAACCTGCCATCGAGCTGGGCGCGAACGTCGGTATCAACCTTTGGAATTCACCCGACAAGAAAATGAAGCTCGATTTTCGTACGCCTGTTCGTACCAGTATCACGGCAGAGTCTTCGCCAAGGCAAATCGGCTGGCTGGCTTCACCGAATATCAATCTGGACGTGAAAGATCCGGCCGGTTTCGCCGGCTGGAACCTCGGCCTTCTTGCCGCAGTGCTTGTCAACGACCGGAAATATAATCAGTACTTCTACTCAGTCGGCCCGTCCGATGCGACGCCGGTACGACCTGTTTACACTGCCGCCGGAGGCTACTCCGGATCGCAAATCACAATGGCCCTGTCGAGGCGCTTTCCGCGTTACTGGGTCGGCGGATTCATGCGCTATGACACATTGGCCGGCGCGGTGTTCGAGAACAGCCCTCTTGTCAAAAGGAGCAGCACCGTTTCAGCCGGGGTTGCAGTCACCTGGGTTTTCAGCGAATCGTCGAAACTGGTGGATGTAACGGAATAAGACGAGGTTGATAAACGCGGACAACAATTGATTGCTCGATATGTCGTCCTGCAAGGGGTTCACTGCATAGCGGCGCTCGGGCAAGCACAATTGAAACGATCACGATGCAGGCGAGCCCCCAATGGCCCGCATTGCATCTCCTGATTTAGTTCAGCCGCTTCTGTTTTGAGCGATTGGCTGAAGTCCGCCCGCAGCGGTAAAAAAACAATCTGCCGCTGACCTGGCTGCCGTTTTCTATCGTGTCGGCACGCTCGCCGCTTCCTCGATCACTCCGTTGGCGACAAAGGTATCGATTTCGGCGTCGCTGTAGCGATATTCCTTCAGCAGTTCGCGCGAATGTTCGCCCAGCATTGGCGCGGGACGGTTGATCTGCGTCGGCGTTTCGGAAAAGTGGATCGGACAGCCGAGTGCCTTGGTTGGACCGGCCTGCGGATGCATCAGATCGACCACCATGTCGCGTGCCAGTGTTTGCGGATGCGACAACGCTTCGCCGATCGTATGCACCGGTCCGACCGGAACGCCGGCCGCATCGAAGGCAATAATCCATTCTGCCTTGCTGCGCGTGACCAGTACTGCATTCATTGCCGTAGTCAATGCATCCAGGTTTTCCATCCGAGCGCTGTTGGTCGCGTAACGCGGATCGTCGCGCCACTCCGGATGGCCCAGTACATCGGCAATGCGCTCCCAGTTCGCCTGATTCGCGCCGCCGACATTGATCCATCCGTCGCTGGCACGAAATGCCTGGTACGGCGCGGTCAGCAAATGCGCCGACCCGGTCGGGCCGACCGATTCACCGGTGGCGAAATAGATCGCTGCGTGCCAATAGGTTTGCTGCAGCGCCGCTTCCATCAGCGAAGTATCGACCACCTGCCCCCGGCCGGTTTTCAGCTTGTGCACATACGCTGCGGTAATGCCGGACACCGCCAGGACACCGGCATTAATATCGGCGATCGAGTTGCCGGTCTTGACAGGCGGTCGCCCGGGCTCCCCGGTGACCGACATCAATCCGGCGAAGCCTTGCGCAATCAGGTCGAAGCCGCCCTTGTCGCCGTACGGACCGTCGCGGCCATAGCCGGACACCGCGCAGTAGATCAGTCCCGGATTGACTTCCGATAACACATCGTAGCCGAGACCGAGTTTTTCCAGCGTTCCGCGCCGGTAGTTTTCGGTCAGCACATCGGCGTCCTTGACCATGCGCAGCAGAATCTCGCGGCCTTGCGCATGTTTCAAGTTGAGCGCGATGCCGCGCTTGTTGCGGTTCAGGATCATGAATGGCGCCGAAACGCCGTTGACGCGCGGTTCGCGATAGCCGCGGGAGTCGTCGCCGCCAGGCAGCTTTTCGACTTTGACGACATCTGCTCCCATGTCCGCCAGCATCATGCCGCAGGTGGGTCCGGCCATGATTTGCGCCAGTTCGAGCACACGCATGCCGGCCAGCGGACCGGTGTGGGCGGTATTAGCCTTCATCTCAGTACTTTCCAATTTATTTGCCGACGAAGTCCGGCTCTTTTATATAACTTATAGGGCTTGCGGTTTGAAGCGCGCGCGCAGCGTTCCTATCAAGGTCCAGGCAAGTCCCCCGACGGCAAGCGTCATGATCGTGCCGACCAGTCCATTGGACCAAAAAATGGTAAGAGCGCCTTTCGATGCCAGCATGCTTTGACGAAACGCGTCTTCCGCGCGGTCGCCCAGTACCAATGCAAGCACCATTGGCGCCAGCGGATATTGAAGCTTTTTAAAGATGTAGCCGACAATGCCGAATATCAGCATGAGCCAGATGTCGAACTGCGCACCGTGCACCGTATAGGCGCCGATCGCGCATACCACTAGAATCGCAGGCGCAATAATCGAGAACGGGATGCGCAGGATGGCCGCAAACAGCGGCACCGTCATCAGAACGATGATCAGGCCCGCGAGGTTGCCCAGATACATGCTGGCAATCAGTCCCCACACAAAATCCTTTTGTTCGATGAACAGCAGCGGACCGGGCTGCAGACCCCAGACCATCAATCCGCCAAGCAGCACGGCGGCAGTCGCGGAGCCGGGGATGCCAAGCGCCAGCATCGGCAGCAGCGCACTCGTACCTGCGGCGTGCGCGGCCGTTTCCGGGGCGAGCACGCCCTCGATATTGCCATTGCCGAAGCTGTCCGGGTTTTTCGAAAAACGCTTGGCAATCCCGTAGCCCATGAAAGATGCGGCGGTCGCTCCCCCCGGCGTTATCCCGAGCCAGCAGCCGATTACCGAAGAGCGAAGAAGCGTCAGCCAATAGCGCGGCAGCATTGCCCAGGTTTTCAGGACGACTTTCAGATCGATTGCCGCCGTCTTGCCTTTGAATGCAAGGCCTTCCTCCATCGTAATCAAAATTTCGCTGATGCCGAACAGACCGATCACCGCCACCAAGAAATCGAAACCTCGCAGCAGCGACGGGATGCCGAACGTCATGCGCAATTGGCCGGAAACGGTATCCATGCCAACTGCGGCCAGCACGAAGCCGATGCACATGGCGATCAGGATCTTTGCTTTCGGTTCCTTGCCCATGCCGATGAAACTGCAGAAAGTCAAAAAGTAGACGGCGAAATATTCCGGCGGCCCGAAGCGAAGCGCAAACTTTGCCACCAACGGCGCTAAAAACGTGATGACCAGTACACCGAACAGCGCGCCGATGAAGGACCCGGTGAACGAGCTGGTGAGCGCCTCTCCGGCTTTGCCTTGCTGCGCCATCGGATAACCGTCGAAGGTGGTCGCCACCGAATGCGACTCTCCCGGAATATTGAACAGTATCGACGTGATCGCCCCGCCAAATAACGCGCCCCAGTAGATGCACGACAGCAGAATGATGGCCGAGGTCGGATTCATTGTGAATGTCAACGGCAGCAGGATGGCAACGCCGTTCGGTCCACCCAAACCCGGCAATACACCGACCACAATGCCCAGCAGGATGCCGATTGCCATAAGACCGATGTTTTGCCACGACATGACAATGGCAAACCCATGCAGTAGCAAAGAGAGATCTTCCATTTGAATCCCAGTCAAAAACCGAAAAAATGTTCGAGCGGCCCCTTGGGAAGAGGTACTTGAAACTGCAGTTCGAATATCCAGAAAAACACCAGGCTGATTCCGGCGCCGACGACGAGTGATTTCCACCAGCTGAACCTGCCTATTGCCATCATGAAAACTCCGATGAAAATCGCGGAGGCAACGTAGATGCCGATTACCTGAAGTGCTGCTATATATGCGACAAGCGGCAGCAGGACGATGGCTACCAGGCGCAACTGCGCACGTTCAACGAACGGCGACCTGTCGTTCTGCCTTATCACCTGCACCATGACCACAATGCAGGAAATCAGAATGATCACCGCCAATCGAAAAGGGAAATAGCCGGCTTGGGGTCCGTCAGAGGCCCAGCCGGCACCAAGCTTGTAGTTGCTCCAGATTACCAGCAGCGCAAGAGCCGCTATGATCGTGGCTACGGTGAGTTCGGCAGTTCGCATCGTGATGGCGGCTTTCGAACGCTCGGCGGTTTCAGGTGGCTCGAATTGTGTACTCATGAGGAATAGTCGATCTGTGAAGATGGAGTTGGTTACAGCGCTCGCCCTGTGTCAGGGCGGCGCTGCTTGGCGGCGTCGCGGATTATTGTGCGAGGAAGCCTGCCGCTTTCATGATTTCACGATGGAGCTGTTCGTCTTTTGCCAAATACTGGCGCAGTTCTTCGCCGCTGACGAAGGCAGGCTTCAAGGCATTCTTCTCGAGATATGTCTTCCACTCGGGCGTGGCAGCAACCTTTTGCAACAGGCCTGTATAAAACTTTGCCACATCGGGCGAGACGCCGCCTGGCAGCATGATGACGCGCAGCATCTGGTACTGCACATCAAGTCCTTGTTCCTTGCAGGTGGGAACATCGGCCCAGCTTTGCGTCTCGGTCACCTTGGCCGTGTAGCCGATTCTCTTGTCGGCAAACAGGCACAGCGCACGATGCTGTCCGGCGCGCCATTGAGCGATCGATTCGGAAGGATTGTTGGTATTGGAATCGATATGCTTGCCGGATAGTTGCGTCGCGGCTTCGCTGCCGCTCTTGTATGGAATGTAGATGAACTTGGTGCCGCTTTTCTTTTCGACCAGCGCCGTGATAATGTGGTCTTCCCGTTTGGAGCTGGTGCCGCCCATTTTGAAAGTTTCCGGCGCTTTCTTGACCGCGGCCAGATATTCGGGGGCGGTTTTATAGGGGGCATCGCTGTTTGTCCACAGAATGAATTCATCCTGGGCCACCATTACAACCGGCGTCAGATCGCGCCAGTTGAACGGCAGGCCGGTGGCCATCGGTGTCGTGTACAGCGAAGAGGAGTTCACCAGCAATTTGTGCGCATCGCCGGCAGATGCCTTGACGTCCAGCAGTCCTTCGGCGCCGCTCGCGCCGGCCTTGTTCTGCACAATGATTGGTTGTTTCATCAGGTTATGCTTGGCGATGATGCCCTGGATAGAACGCGCCATCTGATCGGTTGCGCCACCGGCGCCGAACGGCACGATGATTTCGACGGGTTTGGTCGGCTCCCATGCTGCGGCAATGCCGGCATAACACAGAGCAAAAGAGCAACCGGCAAGATATAGAGTGCGTTTTATGGAATTGGTCAACATGATTCAGTCTCCTGATTAACGATTGTGCCTGTTAGGTAATAGTAATATAACAACTAAGCAAAAACTAGGTTTAAGCTGCTTTCATCTGCACGCCGGCGGCCACCGACTGGCGCAATGACTGCATGGCTGCAAGAACTCCCCCTGACTGGTGCGGTACGCCGGCCAGCGCCAAGCCCATTTCCACGCCGGATAGCGTTCCCATCAGCGCCAGATCGTTGAAGTCTCCCAGATGGCCGATACGGAATACCGAACCGGACAACTTCGTCAGACCCTGGCCGAGCGACATATTGAAGTTGCTCAGAATGACCTTGCGCAGCTTGTCTGCATTATGCGACTGTCCTGCGGCATCTTTTGGCATCACCACCGCCGTCAGGGCGGGACTGTACTCGGCCGGGTTTTGGCACAGGATTTCCAGGCCCCAGGCGCGCACCGCCTGCCGGGTTGCTTCCGCATGCCGCTGATGCCGATGAAAGACATTGTTCAAGCCTTCTTCGAACAACATGTCGCACGATTCGGACAAGCCGTAAAGCAGATTGGTGGCGGGCGTATATGGCCAGAAACCGTTCTTGTTGGCTTCGATGATTTCATCCCAAGCCCAAAAGGCGCGCGGCAATTTTGCCTGCCTGGAGGCGGCAATGGCTTTGTCGGAAACCGCATTGAAGGAAAGTCCCGGCGGCAGCATCAAGCCCTTTTGCGAACCGGCGACGGTAACGTCGACTCCCCATTCATCATGGCGGTAATCGATCGAGCCAAGCGACGAGATAGTGTCGACCAGCAGCAAGGCGGGATGCCTGGCGTTATCCATCGCGCGACGCACAGCGGCAATATTGGATGTCACGCCGGTAGAGGTTTCATTGTGAACCACGCATACGGCCTTGATCGCGTGACCGGTATCCTGCGCCAGCCTGGCTTCGATCTTGCCGGCATCGACGCCGCGACGCCAGTCGTCGCCTATGAATTCCGGTTTCAGCGAAAGCTTGTCCGCCATTTTTTTCCACAGCGTCGCAAAGTGTCCGGTTTCGTACATCAGTACCTGGTCGCCGGGAGACAATGTATTGACCAATGCCGCTTCCCACGCACCGGTACCGGACGCCGGATAGATTACGACGGGCGACTGGGTCTGGAATATCTTTTTGATGTCGACGAGGATTTTTTTGCCCAGCATTTGAAATTCCGGACCGCGGTGATCGATCGTCGGAAAATCCATTGCCCGAAGGATGCGGTCGGGCACATTGGTAGGCCCTGGAATTTGCAGGAAATGACGGCCCGATGGATGAGAGTTAAGTTTGAACATGAAGTCTCCTAAGGCGAAGCAGCGATGCCTTCTTATTATTTTAATGTTAAGCTAATTTGCATACAATATACCAAAAAAATCGTCGCAGGCCGCACATTTTTCGGATTGAAGCGTAACAAATTGATTTCAAAGGCTTATATTGATGCGCTTGACTCCAGTAAGAAATTTGGAAACTTGATTTTAATATACAATAATCAATATGGATGAAAATTCTTTCGCATTGCGAGGCGCCTTGCCGATAGATCGCCGCGGGTTGTCATCGGCGGTAACGGAAAAATTGCGCGACATGATTGTCGAGGGCGTTTTTTCGCCGGGTACGCGACTCAATGAACGCGTGCTTTGCGAGCGCCTTGCAGTCTCGCGCACCCCGTTGCGCGAAGCGTTCAAAACGCTGGCGGTCGAGGGGCTGATCGACGTTCTCCCGAACCGGGGAGCGGTCGTCGCCCAATTGTCGCTGGCCGATATCGAACAGACTTTCGAAGTGATGGGCGCGCTGGAGGGTTTGTCTGGACAGCTTGCCTGCCAACGAATCACCGACAGCCAGATCGCCGAAATCAAGGCAATGCAATACGAGATGCGGGCAGCGCACGCCCGCCGCGATCTGCACGCCTATTATAAAATCAATCATGCAATCCACAATTGGATCAACGCCGTTGCCAATAATGCGGTGCTGACAGAGACCTATCTCCAGATCAACGCGCGCATACAGAGTTTGCGCTTTCGTTCGAACTTCAACCAGGAAAAATGGGACGCCGCAATCAAGGAACACGATGAGATGGTGATTGCACTTGAAAAACGCGACGGCGAAACGATGCGTGCCATTTTAGAGCAGCACCTGCTTAACAAGCGCAACGCCGTTGTCGCCGACCTGCGCTCCAAATTGTCGGCCTGAAATAAAAAACAAACATGAATTCATCCATTCCATCCAGAGTTTTGCTCAGTCCACAACTAAAAACCCTCACCGACCGGCAGGGAATTGCAGCACGACTGGCACAGGAAACAACCGGGGAAGTCCTGTTCGACAAATTCACGCGTGGGCGCTACGCGACCGATGCATCCATTTATCAGGTTGAGCCGGTAGGCGTTTTCATTCCGCGCACCGAGCAGGACGTGGCCTGCGCTATCGATATCGCGCGTGATGCCAAGGTTTCCATTCTGGCGCGCGGCGCCGGCAGCAGCCAGTGCGGCCAAACGGTGGGCCGGTCGCTCGTCATCGACAACAGCAAATACCTTAACAGCATCGTTCACTTCGACAAGGAGGCAATGACGGTCACGGTTCAGCCGGGCGTGGTGCTGGACCATTTGAATGCATGGCTGAAACCCCATGGCTTGTGGTTTCCGGTGGATGTTTCCACCGCAGCCCAATGCACCATCGGCGGTATGGCCGGCAACAACTCATGCGGGTCGCGCAGTCTGCACTATGGCAATATGGTTCACAACGTGCTGTCGATCGATGCCTGGCTGTCGGACGGCACACAAGCCGCGTTCACAGAATTTGCCACGATGCTCGGATCGGCGTCGGCCCGCGTGCGTGACCTGGCGGTGGCGATCCAGGCAGTCGCAGCGCGCGAGAAAGACGAAATTGCTGCGCGCTTCCCCAAGGTCTTGCGCCGCGTCGGCGGCTACAATCTTGATATATTCGATCCGCAATCGGAACGGCCTTATACCGTCGACGGGGGCGTCAATCTCGCGCACCTGCTGGTGGGTTCGGAAGGCACGCTTGCGTATTCAAGACAGATTACGCTGAAGCTTGCGCCGCTGCCGCAGGCAAAGACGCTGGGCGTAATCAATTTCGCGAAGTTCAGCCAGGCGATGGCGTTTGCGCAGCATATCGTCAAACTGAAACCGGTGGCGGTCGAACTGGTGGACCGGACAATGATCGAACTGGCGCGCGGCAATCCGGCCTTCAGGGCGACCATTGAAAAAGCGCTGATCGGCGCACCCGATGCCATCCTGCTGGTTGAATTCGCGGGTACCGGCAAGGATCGGCAAGTGCGGCAGTTGAAGGAGCTCGTTGAACTGATGGGCGATCTTGGATTGCCCGGTTCGGTAGTCGAGTTGGTGGACGAGAAGGAGCAGAAAGATCTGTGGGAAGTCCGCAAGGCCGGGCTGAATATCATGATGAGCCTCAAGGGCGACGGCAAGCCCGTTTCTTTCATTGAAGACTGTGCGGTACCACTCGAGCATCTGGCCGATTACACCGATCGCCTGACGCAGGTATTCGCCAAACACGGCACCCGTGGCACCTGGTATGCGCATGCATCGGTCGGCACATTGCACGTACGCCCTATTCTGGATATGCGCCGCGACGGCGGACGGAAAATGCGTGCCATCGCCGAAGAGGCGGCGGAACTTGTACGCGAGTACAAAGGGGCATTTTCAGGCGAGCATGGCGATGGACTGGTGCGCAGCGAATGGGTCGGCTGGCAGTTCGGCGCGCGGCTGATGAAGGCATACGGCGAGGTCAAGGATGCCTTCGACCCCGATAATTTGATGAATCCCGGCAAGATCGTTCGCTCGACAAAAATGGACGACGCGTCGCTCTATCGGTTCAAACCCGGCTACGCGACATTGCCGATCCAGACCGCATTGGACTGGTCTTCCTGGAATGTGCAAACCGATCCGGTTACCGAGCAGGCAAGCGCGCCGGGTACCGGAGGCGACCCGACCGGCGGATTCGCAAAAGCCATCGAGATGTGCAATAACAATGGCCATTGCCGCAAATTCGATGCCGGAACCATGTGCCCGAGCTATCGCGCAACCAAGGATGAAAAGCACCTGACCAGAGGCCGTGCCAACAGCCTGCGGCTGGCGGTATCGGGCCAGCTCGGTCCCGATGCGTTCACCTCCGACGAGATATACCAGACACTGGATCTATGCGTCAGCTGCAAGGGTTGCAAGCGCGATTGCCCGACCGGTGTCGACATGGCGAAGATGAAAATCGAGTTTCTTTTTCATTACCGAAAGAAGCACGGCTTGCGCTTGAAGGACAGGCTGATCGGCTATATGCCGCGCTATGCGCCATGGGCAGCGAAGCTTGCGCCGCTGTTCAACCTGAGGGACAGGCTGCCGGGCGCCGCGCTGCTGACGGAAAAATTACTGGGATTGAGCGCCCGACGTGCGTTGCCGCAGTGGCGCGGCGACACGTTCCTGCATGACGCCGGCGCAGTTAAAAAAACATCGGCCGAAGGCGCGGCAGAAGTAGTGCTGTTCGTCGATACCTTCAACAATTATTTTGAATCGGACAATGCCCGCGCCGCTTATCGCGTATTGCAGGCGGCAGGTTATCGGGTTCATATCGCCAAGGCCGTCGGCGAGTCACGCCCGTTATGCTGCGGCCGCACTTATCTGTCGGCAGGGCTGGTGGATGAGGCGAAGCAGGAAGCGCGGCGTACGATCGATGCGCTACGGCCGTTTGTTAGCCGCGGCGTGCCGATTGTCGGGCTGGAGCCGTCCTGCCTGTTGACCATGCGCGATGAATTTCTCGCTTACGGCTTGGGCGAGGATGCGGAAAAACTGGCGCAGCAGGCGATGCTGTTCGAAGAGTTTCTCGCGCGCGAGTCCAGGCAAGGCAAGCTACAGTTGAAACTGCGGCCGATCAGTCACAAAACCGTCCTGCTTCATGGTCATTGCCACCAGAAAGCCTTCGATGCTGTCAAGCCAGTGCAAACCGTATTGGGCCTGATTCCCGAACTGAAGGTAGAGCTGATCGAATCGAGTTGCTGCGGCATGGCGGGAAGTTTCGGCTATGAAGCGGAGCATTACGACGTCTCGATGAAAATGGCGGAACTGGCGCTGCTCCCGGCAATCCGTCAGGCCGCTGCCGACACGCTGATTGTGGCCGATGGCACCAGCTGCCGTCATCAGATCGCCGATGGTGCGCAGCGTGAAGCGGTGCATGTCGCAAAGGTGCTGGAAGCCGCATTGATGAATGGCATCTGATAGCAGGTAAAGGCGTAGCTGCGGGCCACTTCATCGCCAGCAGGATTTTCCCGATGGCGGCAGGCCCGCCGCCATGTTCCATCCGTCAGAACGGAAGCGATTGTCCGTCGCACAATGCCGGAATTGATGCTTCCCGGGTTCGGATTTTTTCCGACGCGGTATTCTTGGTCGAACAGAACGTGCGCCAGACGCTGGCGATTGCGCATTATGGCTATGTGCTTTCATAGGGACGTCTGGTGGCGCAGGGCAGCGCCCAGGAACTGGATCACAATAAGCAGGTCCGCGCTGCCTATTTCGGATAATCCTTTGTCAAGGAAACTAACTCATGTCGATTGAACACGATGCAGTCGCACTGACCCAGGTACTGGTCAGGATGAACACGATCAATCCTCCGGGACATGAAGACCAGTGCACGCTGTTTCTCGCCGAATTGCTCGGCAAGGCCGGCTTTGAATGCCGCTTTGCGGAATTTGCGCCGCGCCGTTCCACCCTGGTTGCGCGCCTAGGCGGTAGATCGGGCAAGCCCGCGCTATGCTTTACCGGCCATGTCGATGTGGTGCCGCTGGGTTCCGCGACATGGACCCATGCGCCATTTGGCGCCGACATCGTCGACGGCAAGCTGTATGGCCGCGGTTCGAGCGACATGAAAAGCGGTGTGGCTGCGTTCACCGTCGCCGCGATCGCGCTGGCCGACCGCGTCAGGGACAGTGCCGGCATTACATTGGTGATTACCGCCGGCGAAGAGACCGGCTGCGAAGGCGCTTTTCACCTGGCCGGACTGCCCGACGTGCAAAGCATCATGGGACGAGCCGGAGCGCTGGTGGTGGCCGAACCGACCGGCAACGAGCCGCTGATCGGCCACAAGGGTGCCTTTTGGCTCAAGGCCAGCGCGAGCGGCGTTACCGCTCATGGCTCGATGCCGGAGCGCGGCGACAATGCGGTTTACAAGATTGCGCGCGCTGCGCTGGCACTGGAAGATTTCGATTTTGGCGGCGTGCCGCATCCTTTGATGGGCCGGCCCACACTGAACGTCGGCACCATGCGCGGCGGAATCAATATCAATTCGGTGCCGGATGCGGCCGAGATGGCCATTGACATCCGTACCGTGGCGGGCCAGGATCACAATCAAATCCGGACCTGCCTGTGCGCCCGTCTCGGGCCGCAGATACAATTGCAGACACTGCTCGATGTGGAAAGCATTTATACCGCACCGGATGATCCGTGGATACAGCGCGTGCTCGCTGCCTGCCAGTCGCGGTTTGGGTCGACGCTGCAGCCGAAGACCGTTTCCTACTTCACCGATGCAGCGGCGCTGCTGGCGCCGCTTGGCAATCCTCCTACTGTCATTCTGGGTCCGGGCGAGCCACAGCTGGCGCATCAAACCGATGAGTATTGCCAGGTCGCGCGCATCGTCGAAGCACAGGAAATATTCACTGAAATCATTCTGGACTGGTGTGCAAAATGAAGCAGCAAGCTTTGAACGAACGCAGTGCATTCGATCTTGCCCGGCAGCTCAGCCGCCGCGAAATCAGCGCGGAACAGCTGGTGCAGGCATGTCTCGCGCGCATCGAGTTGCGCGAACCGGAAGTGCAGGCATGGACCTGCCTTGCGCCCGATGCGGCGCTGCAGCGGGCGCGTGCACTCGACCGCGGCCCGGTGCGCGGTTTGCTGCATGGCCTGCCGATCGGCATAAAGGATCTGTTCGATACGGCCGACCTGCCGACTTCCTACGGTACGGCGATTTACGCCGGCCACCAGCCTGCCGCCGATGCGGCCGTGGTTGCCATTTGCAGGGATGCCGGCGCAATTGTGATCGGAAAAACTGTCACTACCGAGCTGGCGAATTTCCATCCCGGCAAGACGCGCAATCCGCATCGGCTCACGCATACACCGGGCGGATCGTCGAGCGGCTCGGCTGCCGCAGTGGCAGATGCGATGGTGCCACTGGCCTTTGGCACCCAAACCGCTGCCTCTATTATTCGGCCTGCGGCATTTTGCGGCGTCGTCGGCTACAAGCCGAGCCTGGGCCGCGTGGTGCGTGCCGGTATCAAGAGTCTTTCGGACACGCTCGATACCGTCGGCGGGTTTGGCCGGACCGTGCCGGATGTTGCGCTGTTGGTCGCGGCGATGACGGGCGACGAGCGTCTGCTCGACCTGGCCACCGACCGCGCCCCTCGGTTTGCGCTGTGCCGAACGTACGAGTGGCAGCATGCCGACGATGACACGCAGGCGGCGATGGCATTGGCTGCTTCAAAACTATCCGGTGCCGGAGCGCCGGTTGCGGACATCACCCTGCCGGAGTTGTTTGCGACCCTGGTGCAGGCTCAGACGCGCATCATGGCGTTCGAAATGGCGCGCAATCTTTCCTGGGAGCGCATCGGTCATTCATCGGCGTTGAGCCCCGTACTGGCTGCTTTGCTGAATGAAGGGATGACGATTACACCCGAGCAGCATGAAAAAAATCTTGCTGCCGGCATGAACGGACGACAATTGATCGATGCCTGTTTCGGCAACCATGATGTGCTGATTGCACCGAGCACAATAGGCGAAGCACCGTCCGGTCTGGACAACACCGGCAACCCGCTGTTTTGCCGGATCTGGACGCTGCTCGGCCTACCTTGCGTGCACGTGCCATTCGCCACGGGCACTACCGGGCTTCCGGTCGGCCTGCAGGTGATCGGCCGGATCGGCGCGGATCGGCAAACCTTGCAGGCCGCCCATTGGATGCATGCACGGCTTTTGAATAACATGTAACGGACCTGTACCTGCGGTTGCGTGCATCGCAAACCTGCCATTGGAAATTGCCCATGCCTATGTGTACAATATTTCGCAAAAGGCTGTTTTAGAGACGACGGAACATTGGCTGGACTTTGCCTGTCTCACTTGGCCTGCAATGTCTGTTTGAGTGCTTTTTGTAACGCGCAATTACAAAACGTCCCGTCTTTTCCCGTCATCGCAGTAATTTCAATCAGATATAGAGATTGGCCATTCCATGACAATCGAACAAAACAGTTCGACTTCTTCTTTTTTGTCGACAGGTATACCGGGCCTGGATACCGTACTTTGCGGCGGGCTCACACGCGATCGGCTTTATTTGATCGAAGGCGAGCCGGGTGCGGGGAAGACGACGATGGCTCTCCAGTTTTTACTTGAGGGGGCAAGACAGGGCGAACCAGTAATGTATATAACCCTGTCTGAAACGGAAGTGGAATTGCGTGCGGTTGCCGATTCGCACGGCTGGTCGATGGACGGGATCTTCATTCACCAAGTGATTCCCAGTGAAAATATTCTTGATCCAAAGGAACAGTACACGTTGTTCCACCCATCCGAGGTGGAACTGGGAAGCACCACGCAGGAGATATTGTCCGCGGTCCAGCAATTGAAGCCTGCCCGTGTCGTGATTGACTCCCTGTCAGAACTCCAGTTGCTTGCGGGGAATTCGCTGCGGTACCGCAGGCAGGTACTCGCATTCAAGCAGTTTTTTGCCAGTCGGTCCTGTACCGTGCTGCTGCTCGATGATCGCACGGCTATGGGCGGAGACTTGCAGGTACGCAGCATCGCACATGCGGTCATCGTGCTTGACCAGGCGATGAAAGATTATGGTGCCGAGCGGCGCCGGGTACGCATTGCAAAATACCGCGGCGTGTCGTTTCGCGGCGGGATGCACGACTACGCAATCATGCATGGCGGGTTAGTTGTTTATCCGCGACTGGTAGCATCCGAGTCACGCGCGATCGTCAGGCAAGAGCAGTTTAGCAGCGGCTTGGCGGAGCTGGATGCGCTTCTGGGCGGAGGCCTTGAGGCGGGCAGCAGTACACTCCTTGCAGGACCGCCCGGCACCGGTAAATCTTCGTTGGCCAGTCAGTTCGTCTTCGCTGCCACAAAACAAAATCGGCAAGCTGCAATGTTTCTGTTTGAAGAGTCCGCCAGCAATCTGTTGAATCGCGCTGACGGACTTGGAATGAATCTGCGCGATTCGATCGCGTCGAAGCAGCTTTCGATCCAGCAGATCGATCCGGCAGAATTGTCGCCGGGCGAGTTTACCCATATCGTCTGCCGGCAAGCGGACCGGGGCGCAAAAGTGATCGTGATCGACAGCCTGCACGGCTATCTGAATGCGATGCCGGACGAACGCTTCCTGACAACGCATTTGCATGAATTGCTTACCTATCTTGGACAACGCGGAGTCGTGACCCTTCTGGTAAGCGTACAGAAGGGTATGCTCGGAAACAGCATGACCACTGATGTCGATGCCAGCTATCTGGCCGATAACGTCATCATGCTGCGCTATTTTGAGTCCGGTGGCGAAGTGCGGCAAGCCATCTCGGTCTTCAAGAAGCGCGGTAGCTGGCATGAACGGACAATCCGCGAATTTTCAATGTCATCAAAGGGAATTCACGTTGGGCCGGCGCTGCGCCAGTTTCATGGAATCCTGACCGGTGTGCCGACGATGATAAATGCTGGTTCAGGCGAAAACGGCAGTTCCGATGACAGATAAGGCGGGCAATCTGGAACGGCGGATCCTGATATATGCACCGGTGGGAAAGGATGCACAAATGGCTTCGAAAGTTCTCGAAGCCGCAGGCATAGAATCCTCTATTTGCCGCAATCTTTCCGAATTGCTGGCAGAGCTTGAACAGGGAGCCGGTGCAGTACTTACCGTTGAAGAAGTGCTTGCAACAAGCGCGCTTACGCCGCTCGGCCAATATGTTTCCCGCCAGCCGACGTGGTCCGATATACCGATTCTGGTTCTGACACAGCATGGCGCCGACTCGGTTGGACTCGACGACGCAGTTGAAAAACTGGGAAATCTGACGCTGCTGGAGCGCCCGGTACGGACCGCAGCATTAATCAGTGCCGTCCGGTCGGCACTTCGCGCGCGAGTACGGCAGTACCAGGTGAGGGAAGCGGATCAGCGCAAGGACGAATTTCTTGCGAGCCTGGGCCACGAGCTGCGCAATCCGCTGGCTCCCATCCGCAATTCCATGCAGGTTCTGAAAAGCATGTATCCCGCTGCATACAGCGTTACGCAAATACATGAAGTGGTTGAACGGCAGGTAACTTATTTGACCAGGCTGGTGGACGATCTGCTGGACGTCGCGCGTATTACCAGCGGCAAGGTGGTATTGCAGCGGGAGCGCATCATGTTATCTGCCGTGATCGCGCATTCGGTTGAAATTTGCTCCCCCCTTCTTGAAAGCAGTCAGCACAAGATCGATGTTTTGCAGCCTTCGCAGGACGTCGTATTGGATGCCGATCCGGTGCGGCTGGTCCAGAGTCTTTCGAACGTTTTGGCAAATGCAATCAAGTACACGGTCAATCCGGGGGCAATTTTTTTTGGCGCCCGCGTCGAAAAAGAAAACGTCGTATTCAGCATCAAGGATGCGGGTATCGGATTGGAACAGGCTTCCCTGTCGCAGATATTTGACATGTTTGCGCAAGGCAGCCCTGCCCCGGGCCGGGCATTGGGCGGGCTCGGGATCGGCTTAAGCCTGGCAAAACGGTTTACGGAAATGCATGGCGGATCAATTTATGCGAAAAGCGACGGACTCGGCCATGGAAGCGAGTTCGTGCTGACACTTCCCGCCGTGGTGGAAGAACAGAGCATTGCGGATAGCGGGTTGCGACGGCTTGCCGCAGACAAAGGCATCGCAGCCGGCAACCGCCGCGTTCTCGTCGTTGACGATAACCGGGACGGAGCGGATATGCTCGGGATGGTGCTTGAAGCAGATGGCTTCACGGTCGCTATCGCATATGATGGCAGTGAAGCGGTGGAAGCAGTACAGAAGTCCCGGCCCGATATCATTTTAATGGATATCGGAATGCCGGGCATGGACGGTTACGAGGCGATACGCCATATTCGGCGGCAATCCGGCGGCAAGGACATTCTGATGATTGCGTTGACCGGCTGGGGGCAGGAAGGAGCCAAGCGGCTCGTGGCGGAGGCTGGTTTCGATCATCACCTCGTCAAGCCCGTCGATTTCCATGTATTAAAAAATCTTCTGGCACATGCGCAACGCTGAGTATGGGCTCCCGCTGAGTACGGGCTCCGATGCAACAATCAGTCGCGCAGGCGCTTGCCTGGTTAATTTGGCGCAGGGTGCCATGGAACGGGTTTGAAAAACAGGGAGCCGGCGCAATTGCATGCGTCCCTGTTTCCCACGTCATGGCCCGAGCGGATAGAGCTGATAGATTGCGTTGGCATAATCGTCCGAAACAAGAATATTGCCTTTTGCATCGGCGATCGCATCGACCGGGCGGCCCCAAACTGCGCGGGCCTCGGCATTCGTTACAAAGCCGGTGACCAGGTCCATTTCTGAACCGGCGTTACCCGCACCGTCAAAGGGAAAGTAAACCACCTTGTAGCCAGATTGAAGGCTGCTGCAATTCCAGCATCCATGCAATGCAACCACTGCCCCGTTTCGATAGGCCGCAGGCACTTTGCTGGCATGCAGAAAGCTTACGCCGAGCGGTGTCGAGTGGGCACGAATACCTTTTAATGCGCGATCGACGTTGGCGCAGTCGAGTCTCGACCCATCCCGGTTATTGTCGTAATCGCGAACCAAACCCAAATTCGCCATCAGCGTATTGCCCACCGGATTGCAGAATGGCCAGCCGTAGTTGCCGCCGTCGCGAATGCGTGTAAAAAGTTCGGGCGGGTGTTCATCGACAAATCGTTGTATCACCTTGCCATAATCGCTAATGCCGTCACCGTCGTAATCATCGTCGTACGGGTACGGAGTTTCATCGCGGCCGATAATGGCGGCCCACAGAACATTTGTGCCCGGGATAAAATCGAGGCCTTCGGCATTGCGTACTCCGCGCGCAAACAGCCTTTGTCCTGTACCGTCGGCATTGTATTGATAGATCGCCCCGAGCACCGGATCGCGTGCTGCATCTTCGGCGCATGCATTGCATGATGAAGCGATCGAAACATATAATTTGTGGTCTGCAGACAGAGCAATATTTTTAAGCTGATGACCGTAGCGTCCTTGCAGTTCCGGAGTCGAGTCATCGGGAAGATTATCCACCACGACTTGCCGGTCCGCTGTCTGCGTATCGCCGCTCGCGTATATGGAACGCGTCACGCGGTTCGATTCGGCGATGTAAAGATAAGTGATGTTTTCGATCTGGTGGAACACAATGTCATGCGGCGTCCGAAGTCCGGTAGCGAATTCGAAGCTTTGCGGCACTTCATTGGCACGTTCGCGCAACAGAACGATCTTGCCCGAACCCGGATTGGAAACCAGCACATCTCCATTCGGCGCAAGGGCCATGAAACGGGCACCGTCCACGCGGGCCCACAACCGTATTCCGAAGCCTGGCGGAATGGCCAAGGCTTTTGCGGTGTCGAATGGCGGTTGTGAGAGGGATGCAGGAACTTCCAGTGTTTTCATGCTAGCCGCCGACGCTGCGAACGAAATGGGAGTGCCTACTGTCGATGCGCTTGCGCCGCCATTTCCACCTGCGCCGCAACCGGTAAGCACAACAAGCGCGCTCATTGCTGCCAATAAAGTATGTATCCGCACTAAGGTACGCGTTCGCACAGTGTTTCCAATAGAAAATGTCATAGAGGAGGTCCCGAAGTTGATGTTTATAAGGGACAACTGGCCAAGTCGGTAAGTGCCTAATTTTGCGCCACGTCAAATAAATATCGGGCGTAGCGGATAGATGGTCGGATTTGCATATTTTTTGACGGCGCTGCGTTAATCTGCAAATTTGCTTCTCCTGACTGGAAGTGCTCAATTTTTCTTATGTGTAAGCTTTATTGTGTCTTGGCAATATCGATAATATGGAGCTCTTTGGGTTAAGAAACCTGATGACAAACGGCATCGGTCGAGCGGATACATTTTTGGTCGCTTCGGGAAACACCGTTTCAAATCTTCAAATCGAAGTGCTGTCGCGGATTTGGGCTAGGCTGGCATTATTCCGTTTTTCCGAACTATTTCTTCCATTATCTTCGCTTTTACAATGCGGGCGGACGCTTTAGGATCGATGTGTTGGAATTTGACGGCAGGTGTGGCCGCGCTTCA
>DASYKE010000233.1:0-7101 GCA_035995725.1 Burkholderiaceae bacterium
CGCACCAAGGATAAAGCAGGCGCGCCAACCGAGTGCCGGTCCCAGAACCCGTGGATCGAGCAGCACCAGGCTGAGGCCGGCACCAAGCGCAGCGCCAATCCAGAAGCTGCCGTTGATCGCCAGATTGACCCGGCCGCGCAAGCGCGCCGGAATCAGTTCGTCGATGGCGGAATTGATGGCCGCATATTCGCCGCCTATGCCGACGCCGGTGAGGAAGCGGCAAATGGAAAGAAAAACGAAGCCGGTAGAAAAGGCGGTGGCCAGCGTGGCGAGCATGTATACGGCCAGGGTGATCATGAACAGCTTCTTGCGTCCCAGCCTGTCGGCCAGCCTGCCAAAGATCAATGCGCCGAGCACCGCGCCGCCGATATACACGGAACCGGTCCAGCCCACCTGTGCCGCGGATAGCGCCAGCGTGTCTTCCCGCTCCAGCACGCTGCCGACGGAACCGACGAGGGTTACTTCCAGCCCGTCAAGCACCCAGGCGATGCCCAGCGCCATCACCACGCGCCAGTGCCAGCCCGACCAGGGCAGACGGTCAAGCCGACTGGGAATATCGCTTGCTGCGGATGTCATTGCTCTGGTCCTTTAGAACTGAACCGTTGTATGAAAAACATCATACCTTGCTTTTGCGGCAGGTCAGGCCGGGACAGATAAGCCACTGGTGGGTCAGGTTAATGTCCATGCCTGCGATTCCGCCATTCGCATCGATTTAATTTCCATGCTAATATTTAGCATCCTAATTAAATTGAGTGGGTGCGGGATGCAGAACATCGACCAGACATTGATGACCCTGACCATGACGCTGACTCAAGTGGCGCGCGCCTACAAGTCGGCGGCTGACAGGATGGCGGCCGATTTCGGCCTGTCGCAGGCGACCGCATGGCCGGTGGTCATGATCGGCCGCCTTGGCAATGGCGTGCGGCCCGGGGCCGTTGCCGACGCCTTGGGGCTGGAGCCGCCATCGCTGGTGCGCGTCATCGATCAATTGATCGAAGCAGGATTGGTGGAGCGCCACGACGATGCCAGTGACCGTCGCGCCAAAACCCTGTATCTCACCGCCAAAGGCCGTCTTTGCGCCGCGCGCCTGGAAAAGGCGCTGATTCCATTTCGCCGAAAACTGTTCGACGGCATAGACCGTGCCGACATCGATGCATGCATGCGGGTGTTTGCTGCTCTCAACACCGCGATCGCCCATTTTGATGAGTCGAAAGGCGACCGCAAAGCATCGTGAAAATACCGACCGCTGCCGAGGTGCTGTACTCGCTCAAATGTTTTTCGGCATCGATGCTGGCTCTGTACCTGGCTTTGCGCATCGGCTTGCCGCGCCCGTTTTGGGCGATGATGACGGCTTACGTCGTCGCGCATCCGTTTTCGGGAGCCGTACGTTCGAAGGCGGTATACCGGGTTGGCGGCACGATCCTCGGCTCGATTGCCACCATCTTGCTGGTGCCGAGCCTGGCCAACGCACCGGTGCTGCTGTCGCTGGCGCTGGCCTGCTGGGTCGGCATCTGCCTGTTCATTTCACTGCTCGACCGTACGCCGCGCTCCTATGTGTTCATGCTGGCCGGGTACACCGCTGCGCTGATCGGTTTTTCTGCCGTAACCGATCCGGCAACAGTGTTTGATGTTGGCCTGGCCCGGGTCGAGGAAATCACGCTCGGCATACTGTGCGCGACGCTGGTGCACAGCCTGGTAATGCCGCAGAGCCTGGGGCCGGTGTTGCTTGCGCGTCTGGACCGCGCCATCGGCGATGCCGAGCGCTGGATGCGCGATGCCCTGACCGCAAGCGAGGCCGGGCACGGCCAGCGCGCACGGCACACGCTGGCTGGCGATATTACCGAATTGCGGCTGATGTCGACCCATCTGCCATTCGACACTTCACATCTGCGCTGGACTTCAAGCGCCATTCGCGCACTGCAAGACCGGCTGGCGATGATGGTGCCGCTGCTGTCAGCCATCGAGGACCGGCTTCAGGCGCTGCGCCAGGCCGACGGCGCAAGCGTTTCGCACCGCTGGCAGACATTGCTCAAGGATATTGCCGACTGGGGGCATGGCCCGCAAAAGGGCGAGACGGAGCGGACAATGCAGCTGCGCCAGGCGATCAATGCAGTGACGCCGGGCATTCATGCCGATGCGTCATGGAGCCAAGTGCTCAAGGTCAATCTGGCGGCGCGGCTGCATGCGCTCGTCAATGTGTGGGAGGAGTGTCAAACCTTACGCCGCGATATCGGCGCCGGCCTTCATGGCGCGTTGCCCAATGACGCGCGCAAGCACGTCGGGGTTTCACCGCAAGCGCTGCATCGCGATTACGGCCTGGCGCTGTTGTCCGCACTCGCGGCAGTGATCGCGATTGCCGGCTGTTGCGCGTTCTGGATCATGACCGCCTGGCCGGCAGGATCGGCCGCAGCAATGATGGCTGCCGTTTTTTGCTGTTTCTTCGCGACCCAGGACGACCCGGTGCCGGGCATCAAGATGTTTCTCGGCTATACGCTGTTATCGATCCCGATTTCGGCCGTCTATCTGCTGTTGATTCTGCCCGCTGTCCATAGCTTCGAGATGCTGGTATTGGCGACCGCCCCGATTTTCCTGTTGATCGGCGTTTACGCCGCGCGGCCGGCAACGGGGCTGCAGGCAATGGCAGTATTGTTTGGCGTCGCCGGCACGCTGAGCCTGCAGGATACCGGTACCGCAGACATGGTGTCGTTTGTCAACGGCATGCTGGCGCAGCTTGCCGGCATGGCGGCAGCCGCGCTGTTTACCCGGCTGCTCCGCTCAGTCAATGCCGAATGGACCGCGCGCCGCTTGCTGTATGCCGGATGGGCCGAGTTGGCGCAGCTGGGGCAGATGGGGCTAATGGCGCGGGCGCCCTCGGTGGCTGTGATGTCAGCCCGCATGCTGGACCGGATTGCGCTGCTGACGCCGCGCCTGTCGCTGGCAGGCCCGCAACAGGATTTAAATGCCGTCGATGCGCTCGGCGACCTGCGGCTTGGCTTGAATATGACGCAGCTGCGTCGCGTCGAGCCGCGACTGCAGCAGGATGGCATTTCGATACGACCGCTGATGCAGCAACTGTCCGAACACTTCCGCGACCGTCCGGCGGCGCCGGCTGCGATCGAGCCGGCTTTGCTTGATCGACTCGATGGCTTGCTGCATGAAGTGTGCGCCACACAGCAAAGCGCCGAGCAGCGCGAAGCAGTGGCTGCGCTGGTCAGCATCCGCCGCGATCTATTTCCCGCTGCCGCGGCTTACCGGGCGGCAGCCCATGTCAACGAGGAGAATCGATGATTGCCGAAGTCAATCTTTGCGGCATTTATGTACCGTGGGTGCTGCTGTTGTCGCTGCTGGCGCTGGCGTCGGAACGCGTACTGGCGCATCTTCTTGCGCGACTCGGTTTTTACCGCCTGGTCTGGCATCCGGCACTGTTTGATTTTGCGCTGTTCATCATTTTGCTGGGCGGCTTCACTTTTCTTTTTCCGCATGGGTTTTTCTGACATGGCCATCAAAATTTCACTTCCGGCGATCGGCAAGACTGCCGTCACGCTGACGGCTGTCGCGATTGCTTTGGTAACCGGCTGGCGCCTCTGGCACTACTATGAAGTCGAACCGTGGACGCGTGATGGCCGCATCAAGGCCAACGTGGTGCAGGTGGCACCCGACGTCACCGGCCAGGTAACCGCTATGTATGTGCATGACAATCAGCCGGTGAAAGCCGGCCAGGTCATGTTCGAGATCGATCGTGCCCGCTTCGCGCTGGCGCTGCGACAGGCGGAAGCGGCCGAGCAGGCGCAGCGCACGGCGCTGGCGCAAGCCATCAAGGAAGCGCGCCGCAACGCAGAATTGCACGAACTGGTGGCGCAGGAAGTGCGCGAGCAGGGACAGTCGCATGTGGACCAGATGCGTGCCGCCATGGCGCAGGCGGTTGTCAACTACGATGTGGCCAAGCTCAATCTGGATCGCACCCGCGTCGTGTCGGCCATCAACGGCTTCGTCACCAATCTCGATCTGCAGCCCGGCGCTTACGTCACTGCCGGACATCCGGTGATGGCGCTGGTCGACCGCGATTCGTTTTATGCCGAAGGCTATTTTGAAGAAACCAAGCTGTCCGGCATTCATGTCGGCGATCCGGTAGCGATATCGCTGATGGGTGAAGAACAGCCGCTGGCCGGCCACGTCGACAGTTTTGCCGAGGGCATCGCCGACCGCGACCGCAGCACCGGCAGCAATCTTTTACCGAACGTCAATCCCACCTTCAACTGGGTGCGGCTGGCGCAGCGCATTCCGGTGCGCGTGGCGCTCGACAAGGTGCCCGCCGCCGTGCGGCTGGTCGCCGGCCAGACCGCGACCATCGAAGTCCGCCACAACCCGTTGCAGGCATCTGCGCATTGATGGAATACCGAATCGCCATGTTTACCCAGACATTACTGTCGCATCGATGGTGCCGGATCGCCGTGGCAGCAGGCTTGCTTGCCATGACGGCGGCTTGTACCACAGTGGGTCCAGATTACCGTATACCCCAGGAAGCGGCCATCAATCGGAGTGCCGCCGCCGCGCCTTTTATCGGCGCGCACAATGACGCATTCAGTGTCAGCCCGCTGCCGCCGCATTGGTGGCGGCTGTATCACGATCAGACGCTGGACCGCCTGGTCGATCAGTCATTGGCTGCCAATACCGACTTGCGTATCGCAGCGGCCAATCTGGCGCGTGCGCGTGCGGTTATGCAGGAAACGGAAACTGCCGGTTATCCTGCCGCCGGTATCAGCGCTGCGCCCGGATATGGCCGGCCGTCGGCTGCCGCCAAGGGCTTGCCCAACCCGCTGCAGGATTCCTGGTCGCACGATGCCGGCGTCAACATTTCATATCAAGTTGATCTGTTCGGCAAGATTGCCCGCGCCGTCGAAGCCGCCGGCGACGACACGCAGGCCGCCCAGGCCGCTTACGACCTGGTGCGCGTGACGGTGGCGGCGGACACGGCACGCGCCTATGCCGATGCCTGCTCGGCCGGCCGGCAAATCGTCGTTGCACAAGGCTCGGTTGACCTGCAGCAGGCATTCGTGCAACTGACGGACAGGCGCGTCCATGCCGGCCGCGGCACCGCACTGGACAGCAGCCGCGCCCGCAGCCAGCTGGAGCAATTGCGCGCGGTCTTGCCGACGCTGGAGGCGCAGCGCCGCACCGCCCTGTACCGATTGTCGATGTTGATCGGCGAAATGCCAGGCGTCTTGCCGCAGGGTGTGGAGCAATGCAACACCGCGCCTCGCCTGCAGGCGATGATCCCGGTGGGGGATGGCGCTGCGCTGTTACGCCGCCGCCCCGACATCCGTCAGGCCGAACGCGGCCTGGCCGGCGCCACCGCCCGTATTGGCGTCGCCACTGCCGACCTGTATCCGAGCATCAGCCTGGGCCTTTCGGCCGGCAGTACCGGTACCTTGGCGCAGTTTGGCGCGGCCAATGCCTTTCGCTGGGGCCTGGGGCCGCTGATTTCCTGGACATTTCCGTCGACCGGCTCGGCACACAGCCGCATTGCGCAAGCCGAAGCCGGCACTGCAGCCGCGCTGGCGCACTTCGATGCCACCGTCCTGAATGCCTTGCGCGAATCTGAAAGCGCGCTGACGGTATATGCGCGCGAACTCGACCGCAATGCGTCATTGAAAGCGGCGCGCGACCAGAGTGCCATCGCGTCGCAACAGGCACGCACACTGTATCAATACGGACGTACCGATTTCCTGACCACGCTCGATACCGATCGCACCCTGGCTGTGGCCGAAAGCGCATTGGCGGCATCGGATGCGCAGCTGGCCACGGATCAGGTCGCCTTGTTTCTGGCACTGGGCGGCGGCTGGGAGCAGGAGTCGGCGCATGGCGCGCCGGCAAACGAGGCCCACGCGGCGAGTCGGGATTTAAAAAATGGCTATTGAAATTAGCATTGGGGTAGGAAGGTAGTGACGAGCAAGCAGCATGCGGGTGCAGCAAAGGGGCACCAAAGTCAAAGCCTGACATCGTGCATTTTGCAACATTTTTATCTGATCGGTCTGGACGCGGCCTGTGATTTATTGTTCAATGCAATAATTTATAGGGAGAGCAAGTGAAACCGCGTTCTATTGTCACCGCCGGACTGATCATGACTGCAGTGCTGGTGTCAGTCACCTCGGCCAAGGCCGCCAGCGTCGATGTCGGAATTAATATCGCTGTGCCTGGCGTCTATGTACAACCTCAACCCGTTTATGTGCAGCCGGAACCTGTTTACGTTCAGCCAGGCGTTGTCTATGTAGACGGAGAGCGGAAAAATCACGGCCGCCATGAAAGAAAAGAACGTCATGAACGCAATCACGAGCGACGGGAAGGCCATGGCGAACATCATGGTGACGAGCACGGCAACCACAATGACTGAGCAATTATGTCAACCAATGCGCTTAAACAGGAAGACGTACTGATTACGTGAGGCCTGCGGCATGACCGGCGGTTGTAAGCCAATCAGCGGCAACGAATTTTCAATTACACAAAACTAAACTTCTTCATGCACATTCACATCACGCTTTTACCGATTCTCTCGCTTATTGCCGGCATCTTAATCCTGGTAAAACCAAAACTATTGAGTTTCATTGTCGCCATTTATTTGATCGCCGTCGGGCTTATTGGCATTTTCGGTTTGGGGCATTTCCGCTTGCATTAACCCATAGGTAGAGAAGTCATACCAATGAATTAGGCTGACCGGACCGGCAAGAGCCTTGTGTTGACGACTGTCTCAAATTAACCCTTCCTTTTCGCGTGTGATAGGCCCAGTACACAGTCGTATATGCCGCACGATTGGGAGAATGATGCTCTGTGATCGTGCTTCTTCCTGCCTCGATGCCTTGTCTGTCTGGACGATGACAAGCCGCATGCCATGAAAGCAACTGTGCCATCTTGCTGAATAGACACATGCTCGGTCAATGTGTAGACTAATTCGGTGTAGGGTATGAAGGGGTGCTGTAAATACAACGACGAAGCTCATCGAGCATTTTGGCTACGGCGTTGCACCGTTTAGAGAAGTGACGCCTTTCACGGTTATTTATCACCGTATAAATAGGCAGCATCGTGGCAAAGCTAACGCCAGAGCGG
>DASYKE010000234.1:0-19241 GCA_035995725.1 Burkholderiaceae bacterium
TTAACCTTTTCCGTACCCGATAAGTAAAATAAGCAAAGTCAGCGCGGCGGCAAGGGTGCCGTGCATGCCGCGTTCAACGCATTTTATTCAGGTTTGATCAATTCTTGCGGGTTCCGGATGTGTGCCAGGAAAGCCGGCACCCGTGGAAAGTGGAAAGACCTTGTTGCCGGCGGCGCAACTAGTCCAGCATGCGTAACAAGCCTTGCAACGCATGCGCCACGGTTTTTTCGCGCACTGTATGCCGGTCGCCGGCAAAGACCAGGCGTTCGGTGTGTGTGCCGTCGCTCGTCGCCCAGCCGAAGCAGACGGTGCCGACCGGCTTCCCGTGAACCGCACCGCCCGGTCCGGCAATCCCGGTAGTCGACACGGCGATGTGCGCATTGCTGTTTGCCAGCGCTCCTTCCGCCATTGCGGCGGCGATCTCTTCGCTGACCGTGCCATGCTGCGCCATTAATGCTGCCGGCACATCGAGCAGTTCAGTCTTCGATGCATTCGAGTAAGTGACGAAACCGCAATCGAACCATTCCGACGAGCCTGCGATTTCTGTCACTGCCTGCGCCACGCCGCCGCCGGTACACGATTCAGCGGTGGCCAGCAATAGGCTTTTTTCCTGTAGCGCACGGCCGGCGCGTGCTGCCAAATCAATGATGTCATCCATGTCTCATTTACTCCCGATCGCTGGAAAATAATCGCTGGAAAATAATGCAAGCGATTGATTCGTACAACACTAACCCGATCCGCTTGTCTTGCCTGGCGATAAATCAAAGAACTCCGCGCAATCTTCAGATCGCACGCCAAAGCGCAAACACGAGCAGCGTATAAAACGCCGCGACGATGTCGTCCCACATTACGCCGAAGCCGCCCTTCAAATGCCGGTCGAAATAGTTGATCGGCGGCGGCTTCACCATATCAAAGAAGCGGAACCAGGCGAATGCCCAGAATTGGGTCCAGAATCCTGCCGGCGTGACAAACAGCAGCACCAGCCAGAATGCGACAATTTCATCCCACACCATGCTGCCGTGATCGGCGATGCCGAGATCGCGTCCGGTTTTGAAACACGACCAGATGCCGACTGCAAAAGCCACGGCGATGATGACGGCCCAATGCAAGGGCGTGAATATGTCCGGCCAGCGCGAGGACAGGACGTTAAACGACAGCCACGCCAGCAAGGTGCCGGCGGTGCCGGGCATGATCGGCGCCAAGCCGCTGCCGAAGCCCTGCGCTATCAAATGCGCGGGATGCGACAGCATGAAGCGGGCACTGGGCTTGCTCACATAAGCTGTCTGGCCGGGTTCAAGGGTCGTCATGGCGATTTGAAATGATCGAAGGAACTCAATTGCAAATCCAGCGGCGCGCCGCCGGCATCGGTCAGGCGCAGGCCGGCGGCTGCTTCGATGCTGCCCACGCGAGTGACAGTGGTCGCGGCGGCGCGTGCCGCGGCCGTGACCGCATCGCGTTTCGATACGGGCGCGGTAAAACACAACTCGTAATCATCGCCGCCCGCAAGCGCGAACCGGCGGCGCATGTCCTGCGATCGCCGTTCCAGCGTGGGTCCCGCCGGCAATGCATCGACATTGACTGTCGCGCCGACGCCGGAACGTTGCAGGACATGGCCGAGATCGCCGATCAAACCGTCCGAAATATCGATCGCCGCATGCGCAACGCCGCGCAAGGCGATCCCCAGCGCGACGCGCGGTATCGGCTCATCCAGCCGCACGGCGGCAGCTTCAATGGCTGCAGTGTCGAGCATGATTTCTTGCCGACAGCCGGCCAGCGCCAGCCGCGCGTCGCCCAGCGTGCCGGAAATCCACACATCGTCACCGGCGCGCGCAGTATCGCGCCGCAGTGCCTGTCCGGAAGGAAGTTCGCCAAAAACCGTGATGCAGATATTCAACGGGCCTTTGGTCGTATCGCCGCCGATCAGCTCGCAGCCGTGTGCATCCGCCAATTTGAACAGACCTTCGGAAAATGCGGCCAGCCATTCAGGTTTGGCTTCGGGCAGCGATAGCGCCAGCGTGAATGCGACCGGTTTGGCGCCCATTGCCGCCAGGTCGGACAAATTCACTGCCAGGCATTTATGGCCGAGTTTGACCGGATTGGCGTTTGGAAAAAAATGCCGTCCTTCGACCAGCATATCGGACGAGATGGCCAGCTGCGTGCCGGGCGCCGGCGTCAGCAGCGCGCAATCGTCACCGATGCCCAGCGCGGCACGACTGTCATGACGCAGCGGGCGCGTGAAGTAACGGGCAATTAAATCGAATTCGGACAACATGATGCGATTGTACCGAATGGCGCCGGGATGAGGCAGGCAACGCTGCGATAACCGGTTAATTTTGTTGAAAATTATTGCCGATCATCGCCGCGCAGTTCACACAGGGAAGAAAGCCGGGTCAGGTGAGCGCCTGCAGCGGCCCGGTTGCCGCGACCGTACCAAGCGCTGCCAGCAATTGCTGGCGCACCGCAGCTTCCTGCGGCGCGACGCCAAAGCCGAGCATCACGCCTTGTTCATCGTAAAAGCGGCATATCATGCGCTCATTTTCTGTTTCTCCGTGCCAATAACCCTTGCCGACCGCATGCGGCGGCGGCGCCACCAATGCCACCGGATAGCTGGGTGTTTTGACGATGACCGGCGCCGGTTTCAGGTCGATTGCCGTGACCTGGCCGGTCAGCGTGCGGGCAATCGCGCGCGCTGCGGTCATCAGCGGTGCGATGTAGGGCAGAGTGCGTGTGCTGCCGTCTTGCGCGGTATATTCCGCGCAGTCGCCCAATGCATAGATGTCCGGCGCACTGGTTCGGCCGGTGGCATCGACCACGATGCCGCGGCCGGTGGTCAGTTGCGCTGCTTGCGCCAACGACAGGTCGGGACGCAGGCCGACTGCGGATAACACGATATCCGTTTCGAATTCATTGCCGTCGGCCAGCGTCACCTGCAAGCCGTTGGCTGCCTGATCGATGCGGACGGCGGTCGTGCCGAGTCGCAATGCAATGCCGCGTGAGCTCAATGCCGCCTGCAACCCTTGTGAAAGAGCGGGCGCGGCAAGCGCAGCCAGCGGCAACGGATTAGGATCGATCAGCGTTACCGCATGGCCCGCGCCGGCAAGATCGTCGGCGAATTCGCAGCCGATCAAGCCGGCACCGAGGATCGCCACCCGCGCCGTTGCCCGCACCTTCGCCAAGGCGATTTTGAAACGAAATGCCTCATAATCGGCAACATGGTTGACCGACAACACCTGGTCGGCCGCATCTCCGCCGATCGCAAGCCGGATCGGTTGCGCGCCGACCGCAATGACCAGCCTGGGATAGTCGAACCGGCCTGCATCGGTGTCGACGATCCTGTTTTTGCTGTCGATGCCGCCAACCTGTGTCCGGCTGATGATTTTCGCGTCCAGCTGCGTTGCCATCTGGTCGGCGGTCTGGGTCACAAGTTGCCTGGCCAGCTTGTTGTGGGCGAATCCATTGGACAGCATCGGCTTCGAATAAAAACCGCCGTCATCGGCAGTGATGATGGTCAGCCGGGCAGTCTTGTCGAGCTTGCGGAATTCACGCGCTACGGTATAGCCCGCGAGTCCGGCGCCGACGATGATAATCGGTTTCATTGTGTCTCCCTGTAAAATCGCATCCGTTTTGCCGTTGCGGTGCGGATGGAAACCGGACGGCATTTGCCAGGCAACATGCCGCCGCAGTCCGTCGTCTCAAGATATATCAGATTTGCACCATATCGAAATCGGCCTTGGCCACACCGCAATCCGGGCATTCCCAGTCGGCCGGAATATCGCTCCATCTGGTGCCGGCCGCGATGCCTTCTTCAGGCATGCCGGCCGCCTCGTCATAAATAAATCCGCAAACGATGCATTGGTAGGTTTTCATGATGGTCCCTTTTAGTTTATTGGTTCGATGTCGCCTGCAATCGCTTATGCCTGTTTCCGTACTGTCGCCAGCGCAGCGCGATAATGATTGGCATGGCGCTCTTCAACTTTGGCCAGCGCGGCGAAACGTTTGGCGGCGATGTCCAGCGTGCGTTTGAAATTGGCCGCATGCTCCCTGGATTCGGCAATCTGCTCGTCGTATTCGGCAACCGCAGCCTGATTGCCTTCTTCCACGGCGAGGTGGCGGAACTTCGGATACATTTCCGTGTACTCGTAGGTTTCACCTTCGATCGCGATTTCGAGTGCCTTGGCCGGCGTCAGTTGCGCTTTGGGATACAGCAAGTCGAGATGGCCGAACGCATGCATCACTTCCTGATCGGCGGTTTCTTCAAAGATTTTTGCCACATCGTCCGCACCCGCTTCACGCGCCAGCTTGGCGAAATAGCGGTATTTGATATGCGCCATCGATTCGCCGGCAAAAGCGGCTTCGAGATTCTGGACGGTGACGGAATTCTGGTTTGCCATGATTCACTCCTGGGGTTATGAAAAAGTATGTCTTTGTTTATTAATTGATTCAGAGCGAATGATAGGCTAAATATATCGATTAACTAAATTGATTGTATTTATTAATTTAATAGTATTTTTGGTTGTTGCGCTTGATGCAACAGCAATCCTTCATTTGTTCGAGCCTTGCCCAAAAGCACGGGATTCTGTAAATAGGTATCAACCAATGGTATTCCCTCTGATAAAATAATAAGCTTTCCGTAAGTTATGAAGGAAGGCCGCAGAGATGGACCCGCTCACCGATCAAAAAGAAATTCACCAGCAATTGCGTCAAGCGGCGCTCGAATATCATGAATTTCCCACTCCCGGCAAAATCAGCGTCACTCCCACCAAGCAGCTAACCAACCAGCGCGACCTGGCCCTGGCGTACACGCCTGGCGTGGCCATTGCTTGTCAAGAAATCGCCGCCGATCCGGCCAACGCCTTCAGATACACCGCGCGCGGAAACCTGGTCGCGGTCATCACCAACGGCACAGCCGTACTCGGCCTGGGCAATATCGGTCCGCTCGCATCGAAGCCGGTAATGGAAGGCAAAGGCGTACTGTTCAAAAAATTTGCCGGTATCGATGTGTTCGATATCGAAATCAATGAGTCCGATCCGGACAAGTTGTGCGACATCATTGCATCGCTGGAACCGACCTTCGGTGGCATCAACCTGGAAGACATCAAGGCGCCCGAGTGTTTTTATATCGAGCGCAAGCTGCGCGACCGGATGAAAATACCGGTTTTCCACGACGATCAGCACGGTACTGCGATCATCGTCGGCGCAGCGATCCTGAACGGTCTCAAAGTCGTCGGCAAGGATATCAAGGAATGCAAGCTGGTTGTCAGCGGCGCCGGCGCGGCGGCACTGGCTTGCCTGGATCTGATCGTCGACCTGGGCTTCCCGATCGAAAATATTTACGTTACCGACCTGGCCGGCGTGGTGTACAAGGGCCGGGTGGAATTGATGGACCCGGACAAGGAGCGCTTTGCGCAGCAGACCAGTGCGCGTTCGCTGGCGGAAGTCATTCCGGGCGCCGACATCTTCCTCGGCTTGTCCGCCGGCGGCGTATTGAAACCGGAAATGGTCAAGGCGATGGCAGCTCGACCGCTGGTGCTGGCGCTCGCCAACCCGACCCCGGAAATCCTGCCTGAGGAAGTCAGGGCCGTTCGTGACGATGCGATCATGGCCACCGGCCGTTCCGATTATCCGAACCAGGTTAATAACGTGCTGTGTTTTCCGTACATCTTCCGCGGCGCGCTCGACTGCGGCGCGACCACGATCACGCGCGAGATGGAAATTGCAACGGTGCGCGCGATCGCCGAGCTTGCGCAAGCCGAGCCGTCCGACATTGTCGCGACTACCTACGGCATCACCAATCTGAGCTTCGGCCCCGACTACATCATCCCCAGGCCGTTCGACCCGCGCCTGATGATGAAGATTGCGCCCGCCGTCGCCAAAGCTGCTGAGGAGTCCGGCGTCGCCGCCCGTCCCATCAAGGATATCCAGGCATATGTCGACCGGCTGCAGCAATTCGTCTATCGCAGCGGCACGTTCATGAAGCCGATTTTTGCGGTAGCCAAAAAAGCGCCGGCCGCCAAAAAGCGCATCGTGTTTGCCGAAGGCGAAGAAGAGCGCGTGCTGCGCGCGGTGCAGGTGGTGGTCGATGAATCGCTTGCCAAGCCCATCCTGGTCGGCCGTCCCGCGGTCTTGCAGCAACGCATTCAAAAGTTCGGCTTGCGCCTGCGGCCGGACATCGATTTTGAAGTGATCAATCCCGAATTCGACGAGCGCTATCGCGATTACTGGGAAACATATCTGGCGCTGACGAGCCGCAAGGGCATCACGCAACAGTATGCGAAGCTCGAAATGCGCCGCCGCCACACGTTGATCGGCGCAATGATGATTCACAAGGGCCATGCGGACGGCATGATTTGCGGCACCTACGGCACCACCGACCTGCATCTGAAATACATAGACCAGGTGCTCGGCAAGCGCGCAGGCGCCAATGTCTATGCGGTGATGAATGGCCTGATTTTGCCCGACCGCCAAGTGGTTCTGGTCGACACGCATGTCAATGAAAATCCGACTGCCGAGCAACTGGCTGAAATCACTATCATGGCGGCGGAAGAAATGCGCCGTTTCGGCCTGCTGCCGCGTATCGCATTGCTGTCGCATTCCAATTTCGGCACCAGCAACAGCGAGTCCGCGAAGAAAATGCGTGCCGCGCTTGCAATCATCCGGGAAAAAGCGCCGGATCTGGAAGTCGACGGCGAGATGCATGGCGACACCGCGCTCGATCCCGCGCTGCTGAAATCCCTGATGCCCGATTCGCCGTTGAAGCGCGATGCCAACCTGCTGGTACTTCCCAACATCGACGCGGCCAATATTTCCTATAACCTGCTCAAGACCGCCGCCGGCAACGGCATTTCAATCGGTCCGGTGCTGCTCGGTTGTGCCAAACCGGTCCATGTTCTGACGCCGTCGGCAACGGTGCGCAGGATCGTCAACATGACCGCATTGTGCGTGGTCGACGCGGTATCACAGCGCTAGAGCGAAATGTAAATCGGCAGTTCGAAAAAAGCCGCTGCCCGATTCGGGCAGCGGCTTTTTGCATTCGGCGAACAGGTCAAAAGCAGGTCAAAAGACCGCCGTCCCGGCAAGTAAAATGGAATTCGTTGCGGGCCGGGTGGCGGCGTGCGTACGCCGAGCGGCCCGGTGCAGATACGTGCTGCGAGCTGACCGTTATTTTTTGACGGGAAGCCTGGGTTTGCCGGAACGTCTGATCTTAGCCCGCTCTTTTCGGTAAATCGCCGACCATGCCGGATGGCCGGCTTCCGACGGCATCAGTTCGAACGCGGGATCAAGGGTAAAGATATTGCGAAACTCGGTGCGGCATTCCGCCTTGCGCCGCGTCAAGCAATACGAAAAAGCGGCATATTTGTGCGCCCGGATTTCGTCGACGCGGTACCACAGACCGTTGCCGATCGAGATCTGCAGCGCATCGAGCGCCACGTTGTAACGGCCGGCCTGATACGCCTTGATCCCTTCGGACAGCTTTTTCTGTGCCCTGCTGGCGAATATGCCGATCCCGCGCGTGACCGCGCGCTTGTCGTCGAATGCTCCTTTGACCGATCGCCAAACCGGCCCCCACAACGGATGACTGGCTTCGTTCGGCGCCAGGTTGAAATCCGGGTCGTCTTTCAGGATCGCCTGAAACTGTTCGCGGCATTGCGTTTCGCGGTTGCTGGCGCAATGGATGAACGCCATGTGCTTGCGTGCGTTGATCTCGTCGGACTGGTTCAGTTGACCGCTCGACATCGCCGCGTTCAGGTCGCCAAGCGCAATCTCAAAACGGTTATCCCGATAACGCGCGAGTCCCTGCTGATAGCGCGTTTGCGCTTCCGGACCCGACAGGCTGGACCAACTGCCGTCCGGTTGCTTCGGCTGCATGGGTTGATGGAGCGGCTGGGCGCATGCAGCCAGAAATAAAGCGAACAGCGGCACAAGAAACTTGGACATATGTCACGGCGTGCGTACTGCTGCCATTGCGTGATCAGAACACATAATGTACCGTAGTTTCGACATTGCTCTTGACTTCGACGGTTTGCTTGTAGGGCGCGAACTGACCATTGCGGATCTCGATACGGTGCTTGCCGGGCGCAAGGCTGAGCGATTTCAGCGGAGGAGTGACGCCGCGCCTGCTGCCGTTGACATAAATTTCACCCCACGGCTGGACGGCCAGTTTCAGTGTGCCCGGTTTTACCGCCGACGTTGCTTCATCGTCTTTCTTGTCCGATTTGTCGGCAGGGTTTTTCGCCAGAAGTGCTTCCGCGCCTGACACGGCGCGCGGCTTGGCCGCCGAGTGAGACGTTTTTTCCAATGTGGCGGCAATACCGGCCGCCGGGGAAGAGGCGGAGCCCGGCGGCGTCGTATCCGGCGTGCCGGTCCAGGACCATACCGCGCCGGTGAGTACGATAGCGCCGGCCGCCGTCATAATCAAGCCGGTATGAGGAGCCAGCTTTTTGCGCAGCGCCGCTGCACTGGCCACTGCGCTGGCCGCTGCATTGAACTTATACGGTTCGGGACGGGGTGATGGGGGCGCGGCGGGGGCGGTCGAAGAGGTCCAGAGCTTGGGCCAGATAATGCCCGCTCCGCCCGGCGGCCTGGCACGTGACCGGTCTCTCATCTTTTCGGTCAGTGTCTCGCTGAGCTTCTCTGCGCCTTCAGTCGGACCGAACCGATAAACTTCGTGTTCGCGCACGTGTTTGTCGTGCCGCTTGCCCTCGTATACGAACAGCTTGGAATAATCGCGCGAAAAGCGCGAGATGATGTCGTAGTACGAATGCGACACCATTACCTGTCCGGGTTCGGCGAAACTCATCACGCGCTGTGCATCGTTGACGCCATCGCCGATCATGTTGGCGTGGCCGTTGATATCGCGCACCATCTTCAATGGCCCGAGATTGATGCCCATCCGCACGAAGCCCGGATCGCCCATGGTTGCCTTGCCCGAATCGATGGCATCTCTCAGCGAGAGCGCCGCGAACAGCGCGTCTTCCGGATCGCCGAGAAAGGCGATGCCGGCTCCGTCGCCGGTGTCGACCATGATGCGTTCACTGGTAACGACATTTTGCACGGCCGCCGCGATCAAAACGTTAAATACTTCCTTCATCGCAAGCTGATCGGGCACCGTACGACGGGAATAACCGACAATATCGATGAACAGCACGCTACCGATGAAAGTGCGATTCCACTGAGGCAAGGAAGAGGGTGCGTTATTCATGTTCGAAACTCTCACTATGCATGCCGAACACCGCATGACAGGAAATTTTACTGCGTAATCGCTTTAAGTGTTTGAAATTATGCAATCTTTCTTGCTGGCACTATTCTTGCCCAGACGCGATTAGACATAAAGATAGCCTATTGGTTGCCTTTAATAAACCTTAATTTTCTGATGGCCAAGTCCTGACCGGTACGCGTCCGGTCTGTACCAGCGTTGCGGCCCGGTCACAATGCCCCGGCTGGTCGTCAAAAAATATATGGGGTTTGAACGCAGCCAGCACGGCGGATTTGGCGACCCCGCCCATGAAAAAGGTTTCATCAATCGCCACATCCCATGCGCGCAACGTGCGAATGACGCGCTCATGCGCCGGTGAGGACCGTGCAGTGACCAGTGCCGTGCGGATGGACGCGGCACGGCCATCCGGGGTTTTGAAGTTGTTTTGAATAAAAGACAATGCTTTCAGCAGCCGCGCAAACGGGCCTTCAGGCAGCGGTTTCATCGCATTTTCGCGTTCATGGCTTTCGAATGCTTCAATCCCTTGGGTCTGAAAGATCCGTTCCGACTCGTCGGAAAAGATCACCGCATCGCCATCGAAAGCAATCCGGATCTGGTCCAGCTCTTCCAGCGCATTGTCGGGTTTTTGATACAGTAGTGCGGATGCGACACCGGAATTGACTGCCGCCTGCACGTCGTCTTCATGCAGCGACAGGAACAGGCTGACATTGAACGCCTGCAGGTATGGTGCCAGCGATGCCCCGCCGGACAGGGCGGCGCGGGTGATGTCGAGGCCGTAATGTTTAATTGAATTGAAAATGCGCATCGACGTCTCGGACGAGTTGCGCGACATGATGACAACTTCGACCAGGCGCTGATTGTGAGTCAGCATGTTCAATTTCAGCAGTGCGCGCACCAGCCCGAAACCGGCGCCGAGTTTGAGGATTTCGTTTTCGTTGTCGAGCTGATGCCGGCGATACGATTCGAGACCTTCGGTACGGAAAATGGCTTCTTCCGCTTCCAGGTCAAACAGCGCACGGGAAGAGATGCCCACTACCAGCAGCTTATCGAGGGAGACGGGCATCGCGAGATATCTTCGTGACGGAGCGGGTATACATCATATGTGCAATCGGGGAAATGCCATCCGGGTAAATTACCGGGATCGAATCAATTGCCACCATTATAATCAGTTCGACCGGATGGAAATTGTCGCCGCGAATGAAAAACGTACCTGAAAAACCACGTCAAGGGTCCGTATTCTGTGTTGCGCCATTGGTGCCGAGGCCGGAATCGAACCGGCACGGTGTCACCACTGCGGGATTTCCATACTGTTGAATGAGTCCGACCTGCCAACGCGCGAATTCTGCATATAAAAGAAAGGGTGGCAAGAAGTTCCGGGAGTGAACGGATGCCTGCCCGTTGGTTCGGTCATCAACGAGAATCTCGGTTTCGAGAGTTCGCTAACGAATCGCCGTGCAGCCTCCGCAGCTTTTCGCATCGTTTCCTTCCCCTTGTAAGGCGGAAGGAGCATTCTTTTGAGGCGGCAATACCAGGAAACCGGCCTACCCGGCGGTTCGCCACGAAAGCCGCTCGGCAGTTCCTGCGGCATCAGGCATGAAAGGCGCGGGCTCGATGCGCTCCAATCGCTCGCGCCATCCCGGGTGCGCCTGTCCGGAAGCCCAGACATCAAAGTGCAGCTGGGACAGCAGCAAAGGATCATCCAGAATGATCTTCTTCTGCGCTTCCGTCAGATGCCCGGGACCCATGCGAAGCGCCGTCTGCGCCAGCATGTCGCGTGCCTTGCGTTCGCCGGACGGTAGCCGCGGCCGCGGCCGACCAACCTCGCATGCAAGTGCATTGATGAAGGGATCGACCACCGCGTCAATAAAATCGGGCCCGGCGTGCGGCGCAGCTGCGCCGGCAAAGACAGCGTCCAGCTCCGCCGGCGGCACAGCTTCTTCCGGGATCAGGAACAGCTTTGCCCGGCGAAACCGGAGCCCGAGCGATACCCTGCTGGACAGTACCGATATCGGGATCGACAATGCAAGCGCGCCGGCAATCGGCAGCAGCCATAGCAGGAAATAAGGATTAAGCCGGTACACGCCTGCAGCCCATGCAACGCCGAGCAGCGTATGCAACCCATGCTTGCGGACGGCTTCATGCCAGGGCGTTTCCGAATCCGCGCGCGGCGGCGACTTCCAACGAATCGCCCAGCCCAGGAATGACGCGATCACGAAGTGCGTATGAAACAGCATGCGCACCGGCGCCAGCAGCATCGAAAACAAAAGCTCGAGCAGCATGCTGACGACCAGGCGGATCGTGCCGCCGAATTGCCGTGCGCCTTGCATGCAAACCACCAGCACGCTCAGTACCTTGGGCAGGAAGAGCAGCGTTGCGGTGGTAGCCAGCAGCGCGATTGCCTGGCCCGGATGCCATTGCGGCCAGCGGGGAAACAACTGCCGCGGCTCGGTAAAATACTGCGGCTCGACCAGCGTATGCAGCGCGAGCATGCCGGTCGACAACACGAGGAACAGACACCATAGCGGCGCCGACAGGTAGGCCATCACGCCGGTCACGAACACCGCCCGGTGCACCGGATGCATGCCGCGCGCCGGGAACAGCCGGAAGTTCATCAGGTTGCCATGGCACCAGCGGCGGTCGCGCTTCAATTCATCGAGCAGGTTCGGCGGCATTTCTTCGTAGCTGCCATCCAGGTCGTAGGCAATCCAGACTGCCCATCCGGCCCGGCGCATCAGCGCCGCTTCCACGAAGTCATGAGACAGGATCTCGCCGGCAAGCGATCCGCGGCCGGGCAGCGGAGCGAGTGCGCAATGACGAATGAAAGGCGCGACCCGAATGATTGCGTTGTGGCCCCAGTAATGCGATTCGCCCAGTTGCCAGTAATGCAGGCCCGCCGTGAACAAGGGACCGTAGACGCGCGTAGAGAATTGCTGGATGCGGGCATACAGGGTATCCCTGCCGGCTGCGCGCGGCGCGGTCTGGATGATGCCGGCCCCGGGATTGGCTTCCATCAGTTGCACCAGCGTGGTCAGGCAACTGCCGCTCATGACGCTGTCGGCATCCAGAACGATCATGTATCGATAATTCTTGCCCCAGCGCCGGCAAAAGTCGTCGATGTTGCCGCTCTTGCGCTTGACCCGGCGGTGCCGGCGGCGATAGAAGATGCGGCCGAATCCGTCGACCGCGCGGCACAGTTCGGCCCATGCCGCGATTTCTCCGGTACAGACGTCGCTGTCGGTGCTGTCACTGAGGATGAATAAGTCGAAGCGGTCGAACTGGCCGGTTTTTGCCAGCGACTCATAGGTGGCGCGCAATCCGGCGAACACCCTTGGCACATCTTCGTTGCAGATCGGCATGACGATTGCCGTCCTGGCAGACGGATCGATCGGCTTGCCGGGGTTCGCGCGGCGCGAAATGTTGAAGCGGTCGTCGCCGCGCACCAGCACCAGGAAGCCGGCCATGGCGGTCCAGAAACCGGCCGATACCCAGCAATACAGGATCGCGAACAGCGCCAGTATCGCCATTTCGGGGGCCGTCGTGCCCTGATATGGCAGGACCTGGCCCATGAAGTAGGTGGCGACACCGGTTTGCGCCAGCATCAGGAGCAGCAGCATCAGGCGGCGAATGTTGCCATGGTGCTGCCAGTGGACGCGCGGATCGGGCGAATCGACTACATCGTTGACCTGATTATCGATTTGATCGTCAGCCACCGGGGCAGGCCAGGGCTGGCGCGCGCTGCCCGAACTCTTGCGCGGCTCCCAATGATGGCACCGGCGCATGAGGGATTGCAGCCAGCGCTTGATCGGATTCAGGGTTCCCCACGGCTGCGGCACCATCGACGTGCGGTTCAGGGGCGGCGCGAGGCGAGCTTGCGCATCGGGCCGATTAGTGCCGGCCTGTAGCGGCGGTGCTACGGACGATTGTTCAAGCAGCCGCAGCCGGACGGCCACGGAGCCGTAGGCGGGATTGTCCGGCCTGGCGTCGCGCCCGGCCAAAGCGTGGTGCAATCGGGCCATTGCGACAGGGGAACCGGACACCGGGTCCGCCTTCAAGGGGACAGCGGAGGCCGGCAAAAGTTGATTCAGGTAATGATCGCAATGCCTTTCGGCAGCCGGTTTGCGGATCACTCCGGTGGCAGAATGTAGCTCCACGTTTCCGTTAAGGCGTTATTGCTGGACTGCAGATAGCCGCGCAGTTCGACCGGCTTTTTATCGTCGCTGCGACGCAGCCGGATCGCCATGCGCCATCCGCCGGTCACCGTGTTGCTGTACGCATTCGTTTCGAGTACTTTGCCATTTGCATCTGCTGTGACAATCGCTTCGACCTCTGCGTCGGCTGCAAGTTTCTTCAGCGCCGGGCCTTCGAAATCGACAAGCAACGCGATGCTGTCATCCTGCTTCTTCAAATAGCCATGACCTCGCCTGGTCTGCGTCACCCATGCCGACGGCGGCCGGCTTTCCACCGCGCTTTGCCAGCGCAGCCGGTATTCCAGGTCCACCGGAACGCCGGGCCGGGGAAGGACGTCCGGCACCCAGAAGGCAACGATGTTGTCGTTTGTCTCATCCGGCGTCGGGATCTGGATCAGTTCGACCCTGCCAGGTCCCCACGCGCCCTGCGGTTCGACCCAGGCGCTGGGGCGCAGTTGATAGTTGGCTTCCAGGTCCTGATAGCTGCCGAAGCCGCGGTCGCGCTGCATCAGGCCGAATCCGCGCGGGTTGGTCAGCGCATACGATGTCACCAGCAAGCGCTTCGGATTCACCAGCGGACGCCAGATCCATTCGCCGGTGCCGGACTCGATGGACAAGCCGTCGGAGTCGTGCACTTCGGGCCGGTAATCTTCTACATTGGAACGCTGGTTCTCGCCAAAGAAATACATGCCGGTGAGCGGCGCGATGCCGAGTTTGGAGATGTTTTCCCGTACATACAATTGCGCCTTGACGTCCAGCGCAGTCTCGACGCCGGGATTGACGACGAAGCGGTAGGCGCCGCTTACCCGGCGCGAATCGAGCAATGCATAGATCGTCAGTTCTTTCGCCTTCGGCGCCGGACGCTCGATCCAGAACTCGACGAACCGCGGGAACTCTTCCCCGGAGTACAACGCCGTATCGATGGCAAGTCCGCGCGACGACAGGCCATACAGCTGTCCCTTGCCGATCGCCCGGAAGTAGCTGGCGCCGAGGAACACCAGCACCTCATCCTTGTGGTTCGGCGTATTGACCGGGTAATGGATCCGAAAGCCCGCGAATCCAAGACCGGCAAGCGCCGTGGGATCGATTTCGTTCTTGCCGTAATCGAATGCCTTGGGGTCAAATTTGATTTCCCTTGCCTGCTTTGCACTCACTTCGTTGATCTTCACCGGCGTTGTAAACTCCCTTCCCTGATGAAAGAATCCCAGTTCGAACGGCAGCTTGTCATGCCATGGTGCATGATCGCGCCTGAATCGAATGTCACGGTACTGGTCGTAGCTCAGGTTTTCCAAAGAACGGGAGATATTGCTGGCGGGTTTTTTGTATGGGCTCGCTGCGAGCTTCTTTGCCTTCGCGGCGACATCATCAAAATCGAAAGCAAGCGCCGGGGTTCCCGGGATCAAGCCGAGTGCCGCCCCGAACAAGGCCATGCATGCGAGCGATGCGGAAAAATGCTTTAACAGGCTGTGGATCATCGGATTACCAAATACAATATTCAAACCGCTATCCTGACAGCCTGCCGCAGCGGCAATTTGACCGCATGCAATGTCAATGCATATCCATGGCGATAAATGTTGGTGGATAACTTCATGGTGGGTGCCGGTTTTGTACTGCCGGCCGATGAACAGGAGCGGAAGGAGGTGTCGATGCGGGAAGCTTTTCGCAGCAGTTTTGAAAACGAACTGTACCAGATTCCGGCTGATCCGCCTTATTAAAGAATAAAGAAGCTTAATAGACGGAGCTAATCGGCGTGGCGGTCGCGCCCAGGCCGATTGAGCATGATCGGTCGGTCTGAGCTACCCGTTTTCTGAGCCTTCCCGGCAATAAGCGCCGTTTTGTTGCAATCGTCGATGCGCGCAGGGCTTGTGACGGCAAGCATGTCGGCATCAACGACCCGCAAGTAAAGCAGGGCGCAACAAGCACATGCAGTTGCACACAGGAAGAATGTGCTGAGCATGCAGGCGTCCTGGATTAGCTTTCTCTTGGGCATGCGGCACTTTGGCAAGTGCCTGGACAAGAAACAAGCGTTGAGAGATACCGCAATATACCAAATTGCTTGGGTGTTATATTTTCCGGAAAGGAGGGGGACGTGCAGCTGGTCAAATCTGGTCAAATGATTGGGCGAAATCGGTATAATTGGGCATCCCCGTCTATACCGAATTGCTTCAATCCTACTGGTGCCGAGAGCCGGAATCGAACCGGCACGGTGTCACCACCGCGGGATTTTGAGTCCCGTGCGTCTACCTATTCCGCCATCTCGGCGACACAGCCGGTATTATCGTTGATTTGCAGCGATTGAGCAACATGGAGCCTGATTCATATCATTGTCAGCCTGCATTTTAAAGGCGTATCATCGCCTACTTTGATTAATTTCACCGCGATAACGCGGACACTATAAATCAGTTGAGGACAGAGTAGCCCGGCGCGCGACGGCGCCTCGCAAACTCTGTCCCGCAAGGTCCTTTGATATGAAGTCGGCAAAAATCCGCGAGATTGTACTCGGCAAGGCACTTGACCCGTTGAAGAGCGAAACGCGCCATTCGCTGGCGCTGGTGGCTTTTATTGCATGGGTCGGGCTGGGCGCAGACGGATTGTCGTCGTCGGCCTATGGTCCGGAAGAGACTTTCCGTGCATTGGGAGCACATACCCAGCTTGGTTTGTACATGGCGATCGCTACGGCGGTGACCGTGTTCATCATTGCGATGGCGTACAACCAGGTCATTGAACTGTTCCCCACCGGCGGCGGCGGCTACCGGGTCGCATCCAAGCTGGTTGGGCCCTACATGGGTTTGATAGCCGGCTGCGCGCTGGTGCTGGATTACGTGCTGACGATCGCAATTTCGATCGCCGCCGGCGTCGAAGCGCTGGCGTCGCTGCTGCCGCTCGGCTTCCAGCCCTACAAGTTATGGACTGAAATATTCTTCATCAGCATGTTGATCGTGCTCAATCTGCGCGGCATGAAAGAGGCGATCAAGATATTGCTGCCGATTTTTCTGGGGTTCGTCGTGACCCATTTTTTTCTGATCCTTTATGGCCTTTTTGCCCATGCATCCTACTTGCCGGAACTGGTGCCGACCACCCTGGCCGAAACCAGGGAGTTGGCGAACCATATCGGCTGGATCGGCGTGGCAGGCATGCTGTTGCTGGCTTATTCGCAGGGCGGCGGCACCTACACCGGCCTGGAAGCGGTATCGAATAACGTGAATATTCTGGCCGAGCCGCGCGTGCACACCGGCAAAATGACGATGCTTTACATGGCGCTGTCGCTGGCATTCACCGCCAGCGGCATCATCTTGCTGTATCTGCTGTGGCATGCGGTGCCGGTGGAGGGCGAGACGCTCAATGCGACGACATTCAAGGCCATTATCAACAGCGTCGGGTTCGGTGGAGAATTGGGCAACAAGGTCGCGCTGATCGTGGTGCTCGTGTTCGAAGCGGGGCTGTTGTTCGTTGCGTCCAATACCGGATTTCTCGGTGGACCCGCGGTGCTGTCGAACATGGCGGCAGATTCCTGGGTGCCCCATAAATTCCGTTATCTGTCGACCCGGCTGGTGACGCAAAACGGCATTCTGGTAATGGGTATTGCCGCGCTCGCGATCCTGCTGTGGACCGGCGGCAGCGTGACCCTGCTGGTGGTGTTGTACTCGGTTTCGGTGTTTCTCACCTTTGCGATTTCGTTGTTCGGCCTGTGCCTGTATTGGTGGCAGCACCGCAACGAGGTGGAGTACTGGAAGAGGCGATTTTTCCTGTCGCTGTCGGGGTTCGTGATTTGTACCTGCATTCTTGCGGTACTGCTGGTCGAAAAATTTACCGCAGGCGGCTGGGCTGCGGCGCTTATCATCGGGGCCATCGCGGCGCTGTGCATCTATATTCGCAATCACTATCGCGCGACCAAAGCCGCCATCCAGTCGGTGGATCAGGTGTTTGCCAACCAGCCGTTCGGCCCTGAATCGGATGGACACGAGCCAAATCCGGAAGATCAGACCGCCGTTTTCATCGTCGGCTCATCGCGCGGCGGCGGCTTGCATGCGTTGCTGTGGGTGCAAAGGATGTTTCCGGGGCATTTCAAAAACTTCATTTTCCTCAATGCCCGCACTGTCGATTGCCACGCCTACGGCGGCGAGGGCGCGGTCGAGCAGATGCGCGCCGAAGCGAATGCGACGCTCAAGTTCTTCGTCGATTTCTGCCAAAGCCATGGCATGGCGTCGTCCGCCTATATCGGTTTCGGCACCGATGTGGTCAATGAAGTAACCAGGCTGTGCGAGGATGTCAGCAAGGACTATCCGAATGCGATTTTCTTTACCAGCAAGCTGATATTCCAGCAGGATAACTGGTTCACACGGCTGCTGCATAACCAGGCGGCGCTCGCGATTCAGCGGCGCCTGCATTTTGACGGATTGCAGATGGTTATCCTGCCGATGAAAGTCTAATCGAGTTCTTGGTTGTTCGCGTTGGTTCGATTTCTCCCTATTCGTGCCGCACGCGAATTATGTGCTTCTTGAATGCGATCCCCTGATGTCCAAGCCACTGCACGAATCTGATTCGTCGCTGAATCGTCGGCCGTCGGCTTGGTACTTGGGACCTCGCAGTGGAATAGCCGCGCAACAGCCCTAGCGGCTAGATCTGCCGCACTTAGGAGGTCGCGAAAGAGCCGGGCCTGAACGGGCAGACCTTGCGCAACTGGGTCAAGACGGCTGCAGCAGGACGTTGAAAGGTGCTAGCAGCAAGTTATTACCCCTGAAGAGTTGGAACTGTCTAGATTGCACGCCGAGAATATCCGGTTCAAACGGGAGAACGAGATTATAAAAAGGTGGCGGCGGGTTCGGATGCAACCATGTTTTTTTATTTTACTTCATTAATAATAAGTTGCACTTCGAATTTGAACTCGCGGCGAGAATTAAAAGCTTGGGCAATTTACATGTCATGCACGATGAGTCGTAATTCATGATGCTGTAGATCCTCGCCCTAGAGAATAGTATTCAGTAATTTATGCTACTAAATCTTGCTTTCTGACAGACATCCATTAAGGCTCGACTAATTAGCATCCTGTTCGATCCATGGAACTGTAGCGTCCTTTAGACGTCGTGCAGCGTTCAAGCCATCGGGTCAACAGAAGACCTCGTTCGACAATTCCTGCTTTTACGACCGAAAATTTTTTGAATCCAGTTCTTGTTGCATCTGCGAGCGGCAGACTGCAATTTCCATCAATACATAGTTGTCCTAGATAAGTTTCAAGGGAATCATGTTCAAAACCTTTGGACTTCAGCATGTCTAAAGTTTGTCCTCTATAGTCGAAACGTCCATTTTTCCGAAAAAATACATTGCCGTGCGATCGAACGCCAGCATCCTGCCATTCACCAGAATAGATAACGCCTTCGTCGGCCGCGAGGACATTGCGCTCAAAGAGCAGGGTCGAATCTTTCTTTCCGCTTCTCCTGGCTTGGGCTAATTTTCCTCCAGTAAAAATATTATTGCGGACTATGTTTTTATTTCCATAGTGTAAATGAAAGCCGCCTCCAGTCGTATTGGACACCAGATTTTCTTCGACCAGTACATCGCTGCTACCTTCATCCAGATAAATGCCCCATGCGGTTGCGCCCGAGTCCTTTTGAGCAAACGAAAATACGTTTTCAATTCGGTTCCTTCTAACCACGCTTCCCTTGGTAGGGCCGAGCATATAGATTGCGCCAAGGTCGCTTAGCATGCCCTGTCCGATGTCATGAAGAAAATTAGATTCGATTATGTTGTGTGACGCGTCCGCGCGCCCGAAACCCCATGTCCATCCGACCGAAATCCCGGAATAGGCGAGCCTGCTTAACTCGTTATGCGCAACCCGGTTT
>DASYKE010000235.1:0-6196 GCA_035995725.1 Burkholderiaceae bacterium
TCCTTGCGCAGTCCGCGCAGGCCGCTCCAGACGTCGCCTTGCGGCGTGACCACTTCAAGGCCGAGGCAGAGTTCGCGCATATTGCCGTAACGCAGAACAGCGGTACCTCCGGCATTGGTTGCCAGGTTGCCGCCTATGGTGCAACTGCCTTCCGCGGCGAGCGATAGCGGAAACAGCCGCCCGGCTTCGGCGGCGGCATTCTGCACATGTTCCAGGATGCAGCCGGCTTCGACGGTCATCGTATTGTTGACGACATCGATCGCGCGGATGCGGTTCATCCGGGTCAGCGACAGCACGATCGCGGCTCCGCTGCCGTCCGGCACGCTGCCCAGCACCAGCCCGGTGTTGCCGCCTTGCGGCACGACCGGTACCTGAAACCGGTTGCATAGCCGCACGATCGACGCGACTTCATCGGTTGAAGCGGGCTTCACGACAGCCAGTGCCTTGCCGGTAAACCGCCGGCGCCAGTCGGTCAGATACGCGGCCATATCGGCTGCGCCAGTCAGCACGTGGCCGGCACCGACCAACTCGCGGCACTGGTTCGGGAAATCGGTCATTTGGAGACTTTTTGGATAATCTGTTTCGCTATTTGTTTAGCGGCCTGCTTGTAGGGGCGCAGATAAAAAATGGTACAGAAGAAAAATACGCAAACCAGCCCAACCTCGATCCATCCCAGCGTTGCGGACAGCCCCCTGTCGGTGGTTGCGCGGACGATGCCTTCGGCCAAATAAAGCAAAATCAGCATCGAGGACCATTGCAGTGTGTAGACATCGCGTTTCCAGATGCCGTGCAGCGGCACCAGCAATGGCAGCACTTTCAATACCAGCCAGGACCCGCCCGGGCGCAATGGCGCCAGCACCAGTTCCCATGCGATACACAATACGATCAACGCCAGCAAGCTGCTGATGGCGCCGATATAACAAGCCTTTTGACTGGAGTTTTGCATCATCTGCCCCCTAACTTGCAGGCGGTTTGCGCCAGCCGGCGGCCGAGTGCGATCGCCAGCGACCTGGAATCTTCGGAAATGGCATGCGAGCTGTCGATGCCGGACCAATGGCTGGCGCCGTAAGGCGTGCCGCCGCTGGCGGTCGTCATCAGTTCGGGCTGCGTATACGGCAAACCCATTACCAGCATGCCATGGTGCAAAAGTGGCAACATCATCGACAGCAAGGTCGATTCCTGGCCGCCGTGCAGGCTGCCGGTCGATGTGAATACGCATGCCGGTTTGCCAGACAGCGTACCGGACAGCCAATGCGACGCGGTGCCGTCCCAGAAATATTTCATCGGTGCGGCCATATTGCCGAATCGTGTCGGCGAGCCCAGCGCCAGCCCGGCGCATTCTTCCAGATCCTTCAGTTCGACATAGGGCGCGCCTGTCGCGGGGATGTCGGGTTCGGTCGCCTCGATGACGGTCGATACCGCCGGCACCGTACGCAGCCGGGCATCGCAGCCGGGTACGCCGTCGATCCCTTGAGCGATCATTTCCGCCAGTTTTCGGGTCGATCCGTGGCGGGAATAGTACAAAACGAGAATAGTGAGTGCAGGCGGGTTCATGCTTGGTATTATAGGACGCTTTATCGCTGTGCAATGGCGGTTTGGGTCTATGCCGCACTACTTCGGTTGCTATTCCAATGCCTCTATTCAAATTATCGATTGGTCAGATGTTCGGTCGGGTAGGCGACCTGTTCCGTTTTACCGCACGGCGCCTCAATGAAGAGCGGCTGCCGCAGGTGGCCGGCAGCCTGACGTTCACGTCGGTGCTGGCGCTGGTGCCGGTGCTGACGATCGCATTCGCGATTTTTACGACCTTTCCGTTATTCAAAACTTTCCGTACGTCGCTGGAGGCCTATTTCATTCAAAACCTGATGCCGCCGGCGATCTCCAATACGATTCTTGATTATCTGAGCCAGTTTTCGACGAGGGCGACCGGGCTGTCCGCGGTCGGCGGCGTGTTGCTCATCGTAACGGCTGTCGCGATGATCGCAATGATAGACAAGACATTCAACCAGATCTGGCGGGTCAAGACCAAGCGTCCGTTCACTCAGCGCATTCTTGTGTACTGGGCGACGGTTACGCTCGGACCGTTATTGATCGGCGTATCGATCACGGTGACGTCCTATCTGTTCGCCGCGACCAACGGCCTCGTCGTGAATTACGTCCCGTTGGCCGGCGCCATGTCTTATACATTGATAATGGTTTCGGTATTGTTGACAGCCGTCGCTTTCACGTTGCTGTATATCGTGGTGCCGAATCGGATTGTCGATTGGCGCGACGCAGCATGCGGCGGCCTGCTGGCCGCGATCGCGTTCGAAATCACCAAGCGCGGGTTTGCAATATTCATCGCGCAATTTCCGACCTACACCATCGTCTATGGCGCACTGGCGGCGATACCGATTTTCCTGGTGTGGATTTATCTGGGCTGGCTGATTACGCTGATGGGCGCGGTTGTCGCGGCGGCCTTGCCGACCGTGAAGTACGAGCGCTGGTGGCACGTGGCTGCGCCCGGCAGTGCGTTTGTCGATGCGATGGCATTGCTGAAAGTGCTGTATGAAGCCAGGGCATTCGGCGAATCGGCCAGCGTCGACACGAAGACGATGCGCGCCAAGACCCGGCTCGGGTTCGAAGAAGCGGAGAACCTGTTGCAGTGCATGCTGGATGCCGGCTGGGTGGGCCGCATCAAGGCGGAAGCGCGCAAATCGGTGCAGTTCGGCAAGCGTGTCACCGAGGGACTGGATCGCTGGACCTTGCTGGGCAATCCCGATCAGCTCAGGCTGGCCGATGTATATCGTATGTTCGTGTTCGACGCATCGGGCAACGCGGCGCTCGCCAGGCAGGTCGAGAGCGCGGTCGAACAAGGATTGAGCCAGACGCTGACCGAGCATTTCGAGGAAAATTTTAAAACGGAATTTACCAAGATGCGGCGCTTGCAAGGCAGGTCGTCGGCGAAGGCGGCCCGGGCTTGAACCGGGTGGTGACGTCTATGCCAGGCTCGGTTCGACAAAAATTCTGAAATGGAATGCCGGGCAGATCCATCCTTAGCCATGCTGCCCGCCGCCGCTTCAAGGCGCGACTGACGAAGTGGCTGACAATGTAATGGCGTAGCGCTAGATTTTTCTGTGCGGTTAAGCTACATTGCAGATGGTAGAACAACAACCGGGCAGGTGTGCAATGAAAGTCTCCGAGATCCTCAAGGTCAAAGGCAACATCCTGTATACGGTGACGCCCGATACACCGATGCTGCAAGCTGTCGATACGATGGTCGACAAGGACATCGGTTCCGTGGTCGTGATGGAATCCGGCAAACTCGTGGGCATGCTGACTTTCCGCGAAGTAATGAAAGCGGTCCATGCCAATAACGGGTCGGTCGGCAGCGGGAGCGTGCGCAAGCACATGGATGACCATCCGATCACGATCACGCCGGACACCGATATCAACGAAGTGCGCCGTTCGATGCTGGAGCGGCATGCGCGTTATGTGCCGGTGGTCGAGGAGAAAACCTTGCTCGGCGTGATGTCGTTTTATGACGTCGCGAAGGCGGTATTCGAAGCGCAAGGCTTCGAGAACAAGATGCTGAAAGCCTATATTCGTGACTGGCCGACTGAAGGCGACGAATAGGACCCCGGGATCGCTTGCCAAGCCGTTCGTGGCGCCTTTGCCAGACCACGAACGGCTTTTTGCATTAACATTGTTGCCGCACGCCAATTCAGGCAGGCCGGCCCCGGAAGGATCATTTCATGCAAACCGCCGTCATCGGCGCCGGGCTTGCTGGCTTGAATGGCGCTCGCCTGCCGCAACCACAAGACAACATAGACAATAAGCCGACATGACCCAATCCAGCCAATTTGCATTGCTTGCCCAACGCCGCTTCGGGCCTTTTTTCTGGACGCAATTTTTCGGCGCTTTCAACGACAACGTTTTCAAGACGGCACTGTTGACAATATTGACTTATGAAGCGTTAAGCTGGACCAGCATGGACACCGGCCTGCTGAACAATCTGATTCCCGGCCTGTTCATCCTGCCGTTCATGCTGTTTTCCGCAACCGCCGGCCAGCTGGCGGACAAATTTGAAAAATCGCGGCTCGCACGTACCGTCAAATTGTTCGAGATCGTCATCATGCTGGTGGCCGCCTACGGCTGGATGACCCATAACCTGTGGCTATTGATTGCTGCCGTGGCCGGCATGGGCATGCATTCGACGCTGTTCGGTCCGGTCAAATACGCATATCTGCCGCAACAGCTGAAGCCGGAAGAGCTGGTCGGCGGCAATGGCATTATCGAGATGGGCACCTTCGTCGGCATTCTGCTGGGCGAAGTGCTTGGAGCCATACTGGTCGTGCAAAAGCCGTGGGGCATCGAACTGGTTACCGGCGGGACCATCATGATCGCGGTGATCGGCTGGCTCGCCAGCCGCCGCATTCCGGTCACCCCCGCGCCGGCGCCCGAGTTGAAGATCAACTGGAATCCGGTCACCGAAACCGTTCGCAACATCGGCTTTTCACGCAAGAACCGTACGGTGTTTCTGGCAATGCTTGGCAATTCATGGTTCTGGTTTTACGGCGCCATCGTTCTGGCGCAATTCCCGGTCTATACGAGAGATTATCTGCACGGCGACCATAGCGTATTCGTGCTGCTGCTGACCGTATTCTCGCTCGGCATCGGCGTCGGCTCGCTGTTGTGCGAACGGCTGTCCGGCCGCAAAATCGAAATCGGACTGGTACCGCTCGGTGCTATAGGCTTGTCGGTATTCGGCTTCGATCTGTTTCTCGCCAGCCTGGGCTACGCCAATACCGCGCCGGTGGACATGTCCGGCTTCGTCGCTCAGCATGGCAGCCTGCGCATCCTGTTCGACTGCCTGATGATCGGCGTTTTCGGCGGGTTCTATATCGTGCCGCTGTTCGCGCTGATCCAGACCCGCTGCGACCGCAAGCACTTGTCGCGCACCATCGCCGGCATGAATATCCTGAACGCGGTGTTCATGGTTGCCGCTGCGCTCATTGCAATGGTGTTGCTGAAAATGGGCTTCACGATTCCGCAGATATTTCTGGCGACCGCGATCATGAATACAGTGGTAGCGATCTATATTTTTTCGCTGGTACCGGAATTCCTCATGCGTTTCATCGCGTGGCTGCTGATCCATACTATCCACCGCGTGCGCGGCATCGATACCGACCGGATCCCGGAGGAGGGTGCCGCGGTACTGGTCTGCAACCATGTCAGCTATGTCGATGCGATCGTCATCATGGCCGTCAGTCCGCGCCCGATACGGTTCGTCACGGATCATCGCATTTTCAGGATTCCATTGTTGTCGTGGATTTTCAAGACCGCGAAGGCAATCCCGATTGGGCCGGCAAAAGAAGATCCGCGGCTGATGGAAAAAGCCTATGAAGATATCGCACAAGCGTTGCACGAAGGCGAACTGGTCTGCATTTTCCCGGAAGGGAAATTGACCGCCACCGGCGAGATCAATGAATTCAAGGGAGGCGTCAAGAAAATCATCGACCGCTCGCCGGTCCCGGTGATCCCGATGGCGCTGCGCGGTCTGTGGGGCAGCATGCTGACACGCAGCCCCGGGAATCCGTTTGGGCGCTCCTTTAGACGCGGTCCACGGTCAAGGCTCGCGCTGATAGTCGGCAGCCCGCTTCTTCCGGCGCAAGTCACGCCGGAGCATCTGCAGGAACAGGTGTCGGCGCTAAGAGGGGACTGGCGGTAGGATACAGAACCGTACTGTCATGCATGGCTGGCAAGGACTGGTAAAGGATTTACCAGTCCTTCGTCTTTTTAATAAACCTGTTTTGCGGCCATGCCTTGCACCTGATGATAATGTCATTTTTTTATTGAACGACCGTTCGCACGATTTCACCAGATCGGAAACGGCTTCTTGAGCGGCCGGAGCCGAGCAAACAGGAACGCACGCACTTCGGCAGTATCCTCCACGACGGTATCCTCGCTCTCGCAGCACAGCGCGCAGATATCTTGGTAACCCATCAAGCAAATTCCTGCCATTCACACGGTTTTGCCGTCATCAATGCATTTCCCGGCGAGCGGGATCTGCGTTAGATCGTTGAACGTCTTTCCGCACCTTTTGCGTCGGTAGCGTTGACGTGCACCATATCGCAGCATGCTGTGCACCATGTCGCCGCATATCGCTGCACGGCATGCACCATATTGCGCCATGTCATGCGCCGTATCGCTGCGT
>DASYKE010000236.1:0-3655 GCA_035995725.1 Burkholderiaceae bacterium
GAAAAACGCCGCAGTCCTTTGCCGCAGTTCTGTGCATTTATACACGCGCAGTTGCTCTGATATTGCGCGTTATTAACTGGGATTGTGGTCCGGCACAGGATCTTCTTCAGGAGATGGCACTCGCGGAACCGGATGTTCTTCCGGAGGCGGCTCGTCGTCCGGCGTGGGGGTGGGTGCGCGATGCATAAGCTTGTCCTCGTATGAATAAAGCGGATATACGAAGGGAGCGTAGCATCTGCGCTCGCACCATCTTTGACCTCAGTCACAACATTGCGTCAGCGGTAAAAAAACCCGCTGCAATTTTTCGCAACGGGTTTATTTTTTCAACTCGGCATATCCCGATGAATCAACAAGCGCACGGCTGGTGCGTCCGGTTCGAACAGGCATGCCGGCGCGAATTTTCGCGCCGGCATGATCAGTTCGGCTCAACTATCCATGCAAGTTGCTTTGGAAGCTACCATGATACGGATCAGTTCGTTTTCGCCACCGCCGAATGCGTTCCCGCCGGTATAGGTCAGGCAACCTTCGCCTTTGTAGAATACCTGAAGCCTTTGCGCGTCGTTGCCAAAGTAGAATGGTATCCAGCGCTTGCCGGTTTCATGACGCGTCATGTCGTCCGGCGCACCGATGAGCTTGGACACCTCGCTCATCGTCATGCCGATCTGCAATTTGGCGAACCTGCTCTTTGGCGCAGGAGTACCGACGATTTCGCCTTCAAATGTACCGTTCCTGGACTTGACGATACGCCCCCCCGGCGTTGACGGTTGCGTCTTGGTTGCCGCCGGCGCAGGCGCATTTGATTGATTTGCCGCCTGCTTGCTGGCACAGCCGACGATCAATACTGATGCGGCCAGTATGGCCATCGTCAGTTTTATTGTCATGTTTTTTCTCCTGGTTAATTTATGAATATAGATTCGTCATCGCTTGCATAAACTGACGAAGACGCATTTTTCAATTGCCGGTTTCAAAACACATCATGAAGATTTACTTGAATGCCAATAAGTTGACTCACAAGCAAAATTTTTTGATGGCTATAACTTCGCCAGTGCCTGCCCATGTGTTTGTATTGTGTAAAGTCACGGCGCTACCCGTGAAATACGTTACCCCAAATATTGCCATATCGCAACCATCAAGATGCAGGTTTAGTTGCGCCATTGCATCGCTAACGGCCTTTACAGCGTAAAGATGCAGTTATGTCACTGATGCCATATCAGATGGCTTGGGGGATGGCTTGGACGGTTTGGCGGCGCGAGTCGCCCTGCCGAACTGGAGTGGCCACGGTGCAGGACGTAATCGATCCGGATATGCCGCAAGACATTGAAAAATTGCAGAAGAGGCTCGGACTTGTTCTGAAACTGCCGCAGCCGTCTCATCCGGCAATGGCATCATAAAACATGAGTGACGGATTATTCGCTGCCATGCTCCGCGCTGCTGCTCCCGGAGCGGCCGCCGGCGATACCGGACAGTGCCGGCGATTGTTTATGCGGCCATCCCGGGCTTCGGGTATATTTCCATCTGGTGCATTTGCGACTTCACCGGCTGGCCGTCATCCTCAGGAGTCATGACTTATTTTTCCCTATGCGGATCAACCGTGCAATAGCGAGATTGTCGTCAAGCTGCAAAGGATTTGCGCTTTCATTCGCGCATAATCCGGAAATGGAATTTCAGAGAGTTAAACCATGGATAGCATTGATCTTGAAGTCCTCAAAACCTGCGACCAATGGCTGCGCCAGGGCCGCCGGTGTGAGCTGGTAACCGTCATCAAGACCTGGGGCTCCAGTCCCAGACCGGAAGGCGCAACGCTTGCAATTTGCGATGACGGACGTGTGGTCGGATCGGTATCGGGCGGTTGCATCGAGGATGATCTGATTGAGCGCGTGCGCAAGGACGGTATCACCCGTACCTTGCCCGAAATCGTCACCTATGGCATCACGGCAGATGACGCGCATCGCTTCGGTCTGCCTTGCGGCGGAACGATCCAGTTGGCGATCGAACCGCTGTCGGGTAAAAGCCATGTCGACGAACTGTTGCAGCGCTTGTCGGCGCATGAACTGGTTTCGCGCCGGCTTGACCTGCTGTCGGGTGAAGTGACCCTGGGCCCGGCCCGGGCCGGCACATCGATGCAAGTGTCTGAAACCGCACTGACGACCATACACGGTCCGCGTTGGCGCTTGCTGATTATCGGTGCCGGGCAGTTGTCGAGCTTCCTGGCGCAGATTGCAATCGGCATGGATTACCATGTCACGGTCTGCGATCCGCGTGAAGAATATCGCGCCGGTTGGCATGTGCCGGGCGTCGAGGTGGTTCATGCGATGCCCGACGATCTGGTCATCGAAATGAAACTCGACCGGCGCAGTGCGGTCGTTGCGTTAACCCATGATCCCAAGCTCGATGATCTGGCGCTGATGGAAGCGTTGAAATCCGACGCCTTTTACGTTGGCGCCATTGGATCGCGTATGAATAACATGAAACGCCGTGAGCGCCTCAAGGAATTCGATGTATCGGAGGCGGAAATCGGCAAACTGCGCGGTCCGATCGGTCTTTATATCGGCAGCAAGACACCGTCGGAAATCGCAATTTCGATCCTGGCTGAAATGACCGCCGTCAAAAATGGCGTCCCGCTGCCTGATGAAATGCGTATCGAGAATGCAAAAGCTGCGGCCCAACAGCCGGCGACTGCTGCGGTGTGCAATCCGAATTGATTTTGGTCGGCTTTGGCGCAGATTGGAATAAGGAGGGACAGGGATAGCTGTCTCCTGTTCTTTTTTATTCATCTATGGCATCGAAAGCACACCAGACAATCGTGCATTCGTCCCGGACCGGCAAACCAAAAGAAAAACCCGCCGCGATTTCTCGCAAGCGGGTTCGTCTCAAGGCTTGATTGCCGAGGATGCCTGGCAATGCCCCGGCAAGTCAGAACTTATAGGTGACCTGGAAGCGGATTACCGGATAAGTCCTGAATCCATTGGCCTTGTCTTGTAAATCACGATTTTCTGCATCCAGGCTCGCCGCCAGCGCCGAGCATTGGGCAGTGGACATAGTACAGCCCTCGTTGGTCAGCGTGGTTTTGGGCGAACCCTGGAATATCGCGCCAAGGTCAGTCGAGAACCCCCAGCCCTTGTCTTTGGCAACGGCGTTGCCCCAGCCGATGCCGAAGTAGGGAACCGCCTTGCGGAAGTCAACTCTGCCGTTGATCGAACCGGCAGTGGAAGCATCGTACGTGGCTCCTTGTATAGTATATTTGCCGCTGCTATTCGGCTTTGCCTTCGCCTCGATTTTGTTGCCGTTGTAGACCGCCCCTGCGCTGATGCGAAACGCACCGTTAAACGGGAACCAGTCCAGCAATAAGTCTGCGGTTTGGAGCTTCAGCTTGAAATCGTAATTCATATCGGTCGTACTGCCGCTATATGAATAATTCAGCGCATTCACACCGACCCGCGCATTCAACCTGGTCAGAATCGGCACGCTGAGGTGCAAACCAGCGCCTGTCGTACCTCCACCGGCCGCCACTCCGACATCTGCATAAGCCGAACCCGCCCCAAGCAAAGCCGTCAGCATACCTAACGCGATCAATCTGTTTTGCATTTTATTTTCCATTTTTATCAATAAAAACGTCCAAAATAACTTTCCCAGAAAGGAAGCCCCCTTGAATCCT
>DASYKE010000237.1:0-11729 GCA_035995725.1 Burkholderiaceae bacterium
CGGCCGCGGTGCACGGCCTTGCAGCGTGTCGTCGAACAGCTGTGTCCATTTTTCGTAACTGTCGAGCACGCGCGGCGGATCGATATAAATCGGTTTGAACCGCGCCAGCATGGCCTCGTCGCGGCGATTGGTGGTGATCGCATTATGCTGCGACACGATCTTCTGCCCGTCGCTCAGCATAAAGTCGTAGAACAGCGTCGCTGCATGCGGATGCGGCGCATTGCGCGCGATAGCGATGCCATCGGTATAAGCGATAGTCGGTGACAGGGCGATGTAATCGATGGGGGCACCGTTTGCCTTGGCCTGTTGCGGCAGGTAGCTGTACAAGGTCAGCGCAAACGGAACTTCGCCGGAAACCACCATATTGTTCAGTAGCGAATTGCCCGAACGGACCGACAATCCGTTGGTGGCAACCAAATCATGGAAAAAGCGCAGGCCCCTCTCCTCGCCCATCGACTGTACAATGGTGTAGAACCACTCCTGCTCTTTGGCTTCAATGCCGAGCCGGCCTTTCCAGCGCGGGTGCAGCAAATCCTCGTAAGTCTTCGGCAGTTCTTCGCGTTTGACCTTCTGCGTGTTATAGCCCTGCACAAACACATAGACACGCATGCCGGTCCATTCACCGTGCGCAGGCAATGCCACGGGGATAAGTTCCTTTTGCATCGGCGAACGTACCGGCTGCAGCAATTTTTCGCGATGCAGCGCTTCCATTTCCGGCGATGGGTTCAGCACAAAATCCACTTCGTTGCGACCGGCCCGTGCTTCCGTAATCACCCGCTGCAATACCTTATGCTTGCCCGAACGCCAGATGCTCACCTTGATGCCGTGCTTCTTCTCGAAGGCGCTAACAAGACGAGCAGTGTCTTTCTCCGCCATCGAGGTATATACGGTCAGTGTGCCTTCGCGGCGCGCGCCGTCGAGCAGGCGTTGCGTGCGATCCGCGCCTTCATATATCGGCACCTGCGCCCAGGCGGAACTCGCAACCGGGCCGGCCATGAGGAATACACAAGCGATCAGCCAGCTCCGCAACCACTGAATATCTCTCATCTTCATCGATTTCTCATGTCAAACGCGGTTCGCTGCTTATGGTCAGGCTGCTTTCCTATACTGAGTGTTGTCCTGGATGCTGATGCACTTCTCGGGATTCATGCGCAGATAAACGGTCGAGCCGACCGAAGCCTTGAATGACGGATGCACCCGCGCCAGCACCTGATGCTCGCCGACCTTGATCTGGTAATCCATGTACTCACCCAGGAATACCTTGAAATCGACCTTTCCTTCGATGACGTTGGCGCCGTTCGGGCGCTGCTCGGTCAGCTCGACGTCTTCCGGCCGTACCGAAATCAATACCGAATCGCCCTTGCCGAAGCGGTCGAACGATGTAACGCTCAACTGGCCGATGGTGGAATTGACCCGGTATCCGCTATTGTTCGGCTCCGGCGCTTCCACCGTCGCATCCAGAAAGTTGGTGAGGCCTACGAAATCGGCGACGAACTTGTTGCGCGGACGCTCATAGATATCGCGCGGCGAACCGATCTGCACAATATGCCCTGCGCTCATCACGGCGATTTCGTGCGACAGCGCCAGCGCTTCGCTCTGATCGTGCGTAACATATATCGTGGTCAACCCGAGTTCGCGCTGCATCCGTTTCAGTTCGAAGCGCATGCGCTCGCGCAGCTTGGCGTCTAGATTCGACAGCGGTTCATCGAGCAGCAGCAGCTTCGGCTCCATCACCAGCGCACGCGCCAGTGCCAGCCGCTGCTGCTGGCCGCCGGACATCTTGGTGGCTTCGCGGTCGGCGAATTGATCAAGACCGACTGCGGTCAATACCCGCATCACTCTTTCCTCGGTTTCTTTCTTGCTGAACTTGCGGTTGCCGACGTCGAGCGGGAATGCAGCGTTCTGAAACACGTTCATGTGCGGCCAGATCGCATACGACTGGAACACCATGCCGAAATTGCGCCGGTTAGGCGCGATGAAAGTATTCTTGTCGGACGAATAGACGACCGTCCCTGCCACCGCGATCTCGCCGGATTTCGGACGCTCCAGTCCGGCGATCGAACGCAGCGTGGTGGTCTTGCCGCAGCCGCTCGGACCGAGCAGCGTAAACAACTTGCCTTCCGGTACGTCGAAACTGATATCCTGCGCGGCCTTGACGACTTCGCCGCGCTCGTTGGGATATTCGGTACAAAGTTTTTTGACGCTCAACATGTTTGTTCTCCAATTCCTGTCATTTATCAGGCTTCTTTGACGCCGAATTTTTTGCCGACCAACTGGGCTATCATCACCAGTACGAACAATGCGACGATGAACATCACGCCCAGCGCCGACAGCTCGACGTATTGTCCGTTCTCCCACAGTTCCCAGATCAGGATGGAAACCACTTCCGTTCCCGGGCTGTACAGCAGAATCGAGCTCGACAGTTCACGGATCGACACGATCACGATGTAGATCCATCCTGCCAGCAAACCGGGTTTCAGCAGCGGCAGAATGATGCGCCAGAATGTGGTGCCCCAGGATGCGCCGCTCATCGCCGCCGACTCTTCCAGCTCCTTGTGGATCTGCAGCATCGATGTCGTGTTGTAGCGCAATCCATAAGGCAGGAAACGCGTGACATAGGCAATGAACATGATCCACATCGTGCCGTAAACGCCGATATCGACGTTCAGGTAAAACACCATGATGGCAAGACCCAGCACCAGGCCCGGGAATACCATCGGCAGCGAAGCCAGGTTGTCCAGCACCCAGCGTCCGGGCAATTTTGTTTTGACCACGATCCAGCAAATGACCGACGTCACCAGCATGATGATGGTCGCACTGCCCAGCGCCAGCAACAAGCTGTTCCAGACCGCGCTGGTCAGCGTCGGGTAGTTGAACATGAACCGATAGGCATCGAAGGTGAGATTCTGCACCGCCGCCATCGACGGCACGCTGTAGAACTTCTGCAGCGACGACCAGACCAGCACCAGGAACGGCAGCACCACGATCAATCCGAAATAGAGGATGAAGATGGCGGCGGTCAGGTAGCGCCACCTGCCCAGATCCATCGCGCGCGGCCGAAAACCCTTGCCGGTCACGGTCGAGTACTTGCTGCCCTGGTTCGACAGACGCGACTGGAAGTAAATTCCGATTGTCGTGATCAGCAGCAGCGTGACTGCATAGGACGAGGCCAGGCCGATCTTGCTTGGATACTGGTGAATCGCCTGGTAGATCGACGACGTGAATACCTGTATGCCGACCGGCAACCCGAGCAGCGCAGGCACCTCGAACGACTCGATCGCGCGCACGAACAGAATGAGAAAGGTGGCGAAGATGGCCGGCCATGTCAGCTTGAGCGTGATGCGCCATGCAATCTGCAAAATACTGGCGCCGCTCATCATGGCCGACTCTTCCAGCGACGGATCCATCGAGCGGAATGCCGCCGTCATGATCAGGAAAGCCATCGGCGAATAATGCAGACCTTCGACCCAGATCATGCCCCACATCGAGTAGACATTGAAAAATACGTAATCGGTGTTGAACCAGTTCTGCAGCAGCAGGTTGATGATGCCGATTTTCGGACTGCCGAGCAGAATCCACGCAACCACGAACAGGATCCCCGGAATGATCAGCGGAATGATGGACAGCGCGAAGAACAGCGATTTGAACGGGGTATTGGTCCGTTCGTTCATCCATGCCAGCGAAGTGCCTACCACGAATGCAAATACGGCGGTACCGGTGGCGAATTGGAGCGAGCTTCCAAGCAAGCGCAACGTCTCGACGCTGGAGTAGGCGGTGGAATAGTTATCAAGTGTGAATTTTGCCGCCTTGGTGGCGGTTTGCGGCGTAAAGAAACTTTGCCATATCAGGAAACCGAGCGGCATCACCGCCAGATAAGCCACTATTGCAACGCAAATACCAATAATCACCCACTTAAGATCGATGCGCCGCCATGCTGCCGGCTTGCTGGCTGGTTGCGCCTGTATTTGCCCCACTGCTTCCATTAAAACGTCTCCTTCTTTGAACCGCTTGGATACGGTAACGCTGGTGCTGCCAGCTATTTTATTTATGCAAATTAACGTTCCTATATACGGAACATCGGTCTATATAGAAGACCTGACGAATTTACCCATCGCTTTGGCATCTGTCAACAAAAATCGGCATAAACTTCGTCGTCTACGCTGGGGCGCACAGTGGCTGCGCATGCCTCAGGTAACCGCAGGCAAGCGGTTGATCCGGGCATTGCGAGTAACGGGATCCGGCCGTGGAACGGCTATGTGCGTTGCAGCTTGCCCTGGTGGTAATCCCACACTTTTTTAAGCAGGTTCGGCTTCCACAGGTTGCGGGATATTACGGTCACCTGCTCCGGCGACAATACGGCAGGCGTGCCGAGTTGAGTGGCAAGATGCTGGCGCTGCGCGGTTTCTTCCAGATAAAAGCCGAGCACGAAAGCCTCGATGACGCCTTCGGCCGCCACTACCGCGCCATGCGATTTGAGCATGATGACGCGGTGCGGGCCGAGTGCATCGGCCAGTTCCTGCGCCAGGGGCCGGTTGTTGATCGACGCGGTCTTGGCAAACTGGCGAATTTCGCCCAGCACTGCTGCCTGCATGATGACCGGTAGCACCGGCTGGCCGACCATGCTGAACAGGGTCGACCACAGCGGGTGGGTATGCACCACCGCGTTGACATCCGGCCGGCGCCGGTAGATCTCGGCATGGATATGGAATTCCATCGGCGGCACCGCGCCGCCATCGAGCAGATTGCCGTCCAGGTCGATGGTGACGATGTCGTCGACCGTCAGCGCACTGCGGACCGATTGTCCCGAGTTGATCAGCATGTGCTCGGTACCTGCCACGCGGGTACTGAAATGCCCGTTGAAATCGATGACTTGGGCACGCTCCATCATAAGGATGGCATCCACCAGCATTTGCTTCTGTTCGACAATCGTAAGCATGTCTTGTCTCCTGTTGTCAGCCCGGCAGTCGCTTGCTGCCTTTTATTTCTTGTGCGGCTTGCCGATGCCATGGTGGTGATGGTGATGCCCTGGCCCGTGGCTGTGACTATGATCGTGTCCGTGCTCATGGTCATGCACGTGCGGCCGATATTTCAGGTCGGTGCGCGATTTTCCCAGCGGCGTGCGCGGATCCTGGCTGAACACCAGCGACTTGACCGTCACCGGCACCGTCTGCGACGGCATCCGGATGCGGCCCAGATCGATATAGTCGAAATCCCACAGCACGATGCCATCGATCACCAGGATTTCACTGGCGATTCCCATTTCTTCGCGCAACAGCGCACCCAGCGTATGGGCCAGATCGCCGTCGAGAATCAGATACAGCGGCTGGCTGTTCGAAATGGTGTTGGCCATCGCCTTGACGATACCGGCTGCAAACGCGGCAATGCGTTGATAGGACGGCGCGCCGCTCCAGCGAAAGGCGAGCGCCACCTCGCTCTCGCCCTCGGTCAGGTCGAACGCCTTGAAGTGGCCGCGAATCGCCTGTGTCAACTGTTCCGCATCGATGTCTGCGCCGCAATCGTAGCTTGGTTGCAGCACCTGGAGATTGCGGCGCGGCAGCAACTGTCCCGGGCTGGAGATATAAGTCGTGTTGCCGCTCAATTGCACCGAGTATTCGGATGCGCCGAGCGCGGTTGCGCGGATGCACTCGCCGGCGGGCAACAGCGGCCACGGCAGTGCGCCGGCATCGATCTTGCGCCGCAGCGCCGATCCCAGCAGCCGGCCCATATCGCTGAAATCGCGCGTCTCCCGCTGGTAAACATACTCGGCCACGCCGCCGGAAAACATCACGCCTTCAATCGGACCGAAGTCCGGCAATGGATCGGTCAGGTACAAGTGTTCGATTGCGTGCGGCATCGGTCGCGCGCTGAGCGTTGCATTCCCTTCGGTCGCAGAGAATGCAACGCCACCGCCGGTCACCGCCGCAATCAGTGCGTCGGCCATCCATTCCGCCACCTGTTCCCGCGCAGCGATCGGAGCATGGTCTCCCAGGCTCCAGGAAAAGCCTGCCTGCTTTGCCAGGTAGCGCCCGGCCGGGTCCAGCCTGACGATCTGCTGCGCGGCGTCGACCACCTGCAGCCGTCCGCCGATGTGCACCGCGGCAGTGGCCTTCACTTTGCCGTCCTCCAGCACCGCCAGCTTGGTGGTGCCGCCGCCGATATCGATATTCAGCACACGCTTGCCGGCATCGTGCGATACGCGTGCGGCGCCCGAACCGTAAGCAGCCAGCATTGATTCCATGTGATGACCGGCCGTCGCGCAGACGAACTCGCCGCCCTGCTCTGCCAGCACACCGGAGATCGCCTGCGCATTCTCGCGGCGCAACGCTTCGCCGGTCAGAATCACCGCACCGGTATCGATATCGTCCGGATGCAGGCCGGCCGCCTGATAAGCCTGATCGATGATCGCGCCCAGTGCCGCTTCATCGATGCGGGTCTCGCTCTGGTACGGCGTCAGCGCGACCGGCGAATGGAACAGCGTCTCGCGCGATACCACGAAGTAGCGGCTGGACAGATCTTCGCCCATCCTGCGCAGTTTGATGCGCGAAAAAATGACCTGGGTGCCGGACGAACCGATATCGATGCCGACGCTTACCAGTGACACATGGTCCTGCTGCCAGATCGGGTTGTCTTCGAGTTCGCCGCCCGCTTCGAAATCGTCATGATCATGATCGGCATCCTCGCCGTCTTCATGGACATGGTTGAATTCCTGGCCGTACTGATGGTCGGCCAGGTTATGGCCGCGCTTGGGCTTTTTCTCTTCGTTGTCCGACATGTGTAGTTCCCCAATATGGAGGCGAGGCGTGCGCGTCAGATCTTGAAAGCTTCCAGCGTTTCCGGCGCGAACAGCTGTTCCGGCTGCAGCAGGCGTTTGGACAGCCCTTGCTCGAACGAATAGCGCAGGAAAGTGGACAGGGTTTCCTTGTTTTTATCAAAGCCGTACGGCCAGAAATCGTCGCCCATTTCGCGCCGCGCTTCCTCGACATGCGCGGTCAGCCACGGCAGCATGGCTTTCAGCGCAGCGGTCTCGTACAGGTCCTTGTAGGTTTCCTGCTGCGCTTCGCAGAATGCCTTGTACAGCGATTGCGCCACCCAGCGGTTTTGTTCATACACTTCGCGCCGGATCACCACCGTATGCATGATCGGAAAAATTCCCGTGCGGCGATAATAATCCTGCTCGACCGGCACGAAATTCTCGAACAGGCGCTTGACCTTGCCGCCGCTGGTGTGAAACGACGACGGCATGCGCGCGGTGTACAGCGCATCGATTTCACCGCTGGCCAGCATTGCCGACAGCGTCTGCGTCGGTCCGATCCGCTCGACCCGGATATCGGACGGCAGGTCGAGCTTCAGCTTTTCAGAACGGTTCGGCTCTTCCTCGCCGCCGGTATAATAAGTCACGCTGTTGACCGGCACGCCGTATTCGTCCGACAGCACGCCGCGTATCCAGACCGGCGCGGTCATCTGGTATTCCGGGTTGCCGATGCGCTTGCCGATCAGATCCTTCGGTTCCCTGATGCCGCTGTCGGCATTGACGTAGATGCAGGAGTGGCGGAAAAAGCGCGACGGGAAAATCGGGATCGCGATGAACGGGCTATCCTTGAACAGCGACACGGTGTACGACGACAACGACATTTCGGCAACATCGAACTCCCGGTTGCGCAGCATGCGGAAAAAGGTTTCTTCGACCGGCATATTCAGATAATTCAGGTCGATGCCATCCGGCTGGATGCGGCCTTCCAGCAGACTGCGGGTACGATCGTAATTCCAGCATCCCAAGCTCAATCTCAGTTTAGACATGTGTTGTCCTTTGTAACATGTGTTGTCCTTTGTAAATACGGTGCCACGCACCGTCATATCAATAAAATGCGTCGTAGTGTACCTGTCCGCCGGGCACTTTTTCCTGGAACAGCATGCGCTGTACCGCCTGCGCCATGGCCGGCGGGCCGGCGAAATAAATCTCATGCTCCGGCAGCTTGCTGCCCAGCACGTGCAGCGCCATTTCATGCACGAAACCGACCCTGCCGGTCCATTGCTGCGCGCCGTCCGATTCCGGCATGGAAATGATCGGATGATAGAAAAAGCGTTCGCCGAATCCGGGCAGTTCGCGTATCAGGTCTTCGCCGCAGATGTCGCGTGGTGCGCGTCCGCCGTAAAAAAAATGCACCTTGCGCGACGCCATGGCCGGATTGGCGGCCACGCCGCGCGCGATCGATATCACCGGTGCCAGCCCCGAACCACCGGCAATGCAGACGATGTCGCGTGGACTGTCGGTGCGCAGGTAGGCCAGCCCGTAGGGTCCGTCCAGCTTCAGTTTGTCGCCCACGCGCACACGATCGAACAGCGCGCCGGTGCCGGCGCCGCCCGGCACCCGCTTGATCATGAAATGCCAGCTGCCGTCGTCTTGCGCAATATTGGACATCGAATAGGCACGCGGCCCGTTGACGCTCGGGAAGTACAACAGCGCGTATTGTCCGGGAAGAAAATTCACCGGTGTGGCGAGCTGAAAACGAAACTCACGGATATCGTGGGTCAGGTCGCGGCATGCGGTCACGGTCGCCTCGAACCGCTGCGGCCGGCAGCCGGTTTGATACTGATCCGCAAGCCGCGGCTTGACGGTGCAGTCGCCAATCGGACGCGACTGGCAGCCCAGTATCCGGTGCCGCCCGCGGTCGCGCTCGGTCAGCGCCGGCGCCTCGGGCCAGTTCGATTCGACTTCGCCGCTGACCAGCTCTATCTTGCAGGTGCCGCAGGAGCCGACATTGCATTCGTACGACATGCCGAGCCCGGCGCGCAGCCCGGCGCGCAGGATGGTATCGTCCGGCGCGCATTCGAACTGATGCTGGGTATCGGCAACGGTTATTTTAAACATGGTGGTTGTGTTTGCCTGTCGGTGGAATAACATGCTTGATAGCCGCGCATCCGGGATGCTGCGGCAGGTGATGCGTAACCCGGTGTTCCGTGTGGAGCGAAGGCGCTTCGATGTGCAGCCGGCCTGCACATAATGCCTTCCCGCTGCGATACCTCAGACACTGCGCGTCTCCCCCGAGCGCTCTCTTCTCTCGAATCTCGGCGCGCGCAGCGGCTGATATCCAAGCCGCACGGAAATCGCTTCGGCGGCGCTGACCACATCAGCCCCATACGACGCCAGGATCTTCTTGGTCAGCCGCTGGGCCGGTCCGGCAACGCTGGTGGCCGCAATCACGTTGCCGTAATGGTCGCGGACCGGGGCCGCAATGCAGCGCATCCCCAGTTCGCTCTCCTCATCGTCCACCGCATAGCCTCTGGCCCGGATCGCGGCCAGTTCCTGACGCAATGCGGCCGGATCGATGATCGTATTGGCCGTGCGTTCCGGCAGACCGGACGAAATAATGTATTCGGTCAATTCCGGCGACCTGAATGCAAGCAAAACCTTGCCTTCCGCCGTGCAGTACGCCGGCTTGCGTACGCCGACATCGAGCGTCATGCGGATTGCGTGCTTGCTTTCCAGGCTATTGATGTAAATGATGCTGGTATGACCGAGAATCGCAAGGTGTACCGTCTCGCCGGTCTTCTCGCGCAATGCCATCAGATACGGCTTGGCCTCGCTCGAAAAATCCATTTTGCGGCGCACCAGCGAACCCAGTTCAAACAGGGCCAGCCCGAGCCGGTATTTGCCGTTTTCCGCATTCTGTTCCAGCATGCCCGCATCGATCAACGTGCTAGCCAGACGGTGTACCGTACTCTTGGGCAACAGCAGCCGCTTGCCGAGATCGCTGATGCCGATCTCGTAGTCGTCATCCGAAAACACCTTGACCAGGCGGATCGCATTCGCCACCGAGGACAGCCTGGTTTTCGGCTTGCCCGGTTTGGTAGATTTTATTTTCCGTTCCACAAACAACCTCCTTTTCCGTTATGCAGAACGCAGTCTAACAATGAAAGGTGGCTTGTTCAAGGTAAGGAGCTCGCTCTTATGCGGTTTGTAGCGGTCGCGAAAGACGAATCGCCAGAGCGAAACTGGCCAATAAAATCGCCACGATGCCGACGCCCAGCAAAAGGCCGGCACTGTCGAGCATGGCCGACACTGCGGGCGCGAAATATTTGGCTATGCCAAGACCGGCAATGGCGATGCTGAGGAATGCAATCGACAGCCCCATCACACGAGAGGCAATCAGCGCGCGCTGGTTAGTCTGGCGCAACAGGCGTGCGACCCAGAGACCATTGACGCCGTCGGTGACCATCATGCCGACCATGAACAGCAGGCCGAGCCCGATCGAAAACAGCCAGCCCGCCAGATTGGATGCGGTCAGCGAGAACAGCGCGGCTTGGCTTACCGTATCGAAGGACAGTGCAAATGCGGCACCGACCGAGGCGATCACCAGAGGATGGCTGGTTTCCGAAAACCGCCGCAGGAAACGCCCCTTCAAGCCGACCGTGCGCACCAACTGATCTGGTGCCGAACGAAACACCTCGTGCAGGTTGGCAAACCCGAGCACCAGCAGGAATACAATCGAAATCCACGCACCAAGATCTTCCAGCCAGCCAGGCGCGCTCCATTGGCTGGCCGTCAGCGCAACCAGACCGGCGACCAGGGTTACCACCAGGCCATGCCCGAGTGAAAACAGGCAACCCGCCCAGCGCGACAGGCGTGGCCTGCTCTGCGCGTTAAAGCGCGTCAAGCCGTCGATCGTTGCCAGATGATCCGGATCCATTCCATGCTTGAGCCCGAGAATGAATACCACCAGCACCAGGCCCAGCCAATCTTGCGGCAATGTTTCCATAATTCGTTCTTTCGTTTCCAGCTGGTTTTATCCGATTGCGCTACCGGGTCGACCGCCACTCATTTTTTCAGGAACAGGTCATTCCACATTTTTTCCCACTTGTCGGCCTCATCCAGCACCGTCACCGGATCGATCATCTTGTAAGGAAAGTTGTTGAGATTGCTCTTGACCTTCAAACTGGCCGGCACCCGCCCGAGCGAATTGAACAATTCCTGGCCTTCGGGCGACAGAACGAAATCAGCGAACAGCAATGCGGCATGCGGATGCGGCGCATTCTTCGCCAGCGCAATGCCTTGCGGACGCGCGACCACCGGCTCGATCGGCATCCAGTCAATCGGGCCGCCGCGGCGTTTCATCGACTCGGCGTTCGCGTTGTAACTGGTGAGGCTGACCTCGATTTCACCGGCCGCCACCAGTTCGGACAGCAGAATATGCCCCTTGCGTATGTCGGGCTTCATCGCTGCCAGCTTCTGGAAAAATGTGGTGCCGCGCTCCGGCCCCAGCTGTTTGACGATGGTCGCCATCCATTCGGCATCGGTGGCTTCCAGGCCGATGCGGCCTTTCCACTTCGGATCGAGAAAACCCTCGATCGTCTTGGGCAAGTCTTCACGCCGCACTTTATTGGTATTGTAGGCCGCGACATAAAAATTCATGCGATCGGAAATCCACAGGCGGTGCGCCGGAATGGCCGACGTCGGCAGATCGGCGATGTAAGGGCTGAAAAATTCATTCAGCAGCTTCTCGCGTCCGATCATTTCGAGCTCGGGACCATTGGTCTCGACCACGTCGACGCTGAAGCGCTTTCCCTGGCCCTCGGTAATTGCGCGCTGCACCACTTTATCGCTGGTGGCGCGCCACAATTCGACCTTGATGCCGTATTTTTTCTCGAACGCCTTGGCCAGCGGCTGCGACTCGGTGGTTGCCAGCGAGGTGTACAGCACCACGCTACCCTCCTGGCGCGCCTTCTCGATC
>DASYKE010000238.1:0-4849 GCA_035995725.1 Burkholderiaceae bacterium
GATGGTTGGCGCTGGCATACGCGATCATCATGCGCTGTGCCCGAGCGGCCTGCAGCAGCCGCACTGCGGCGGCAATGACCGGTTGATAGCGGGCTTGTGTTGCCGGGTCGTTTTTCTTGATATGGCCGTTCAGCATATCAAAGAATAATAGTGCGGTGCGCTGCGGGTCCAATGTGTCAATAGCCATTTTTTCCTGAAATGCGGGAATGCTTGCGACTCCGATACGGCGGCGATAAGTATGGTCCTGATCGGGCAGTATCGCAAGAGCAGTGACTTTATATGGAAAACGAGAGCGCGGCTAATCCATGTTCCTGCCGGATGGGCACGCCCCATTCGGTCCGCCCGGGCGAGCGGCAGCGCCGGCGGCGCACGCGCCACGCGCGGAAACGCGTATCCATGAATTGACTTTTTATTTGGGCTTCTGTACGATCAATTCGTAGAAAGGAACGGCGTTCCTTATATCAGAACGATATTGAAACGCATTGCACCGGCTGCAATCGCATGAATTTTATTCCGCAGGGGATCTTTTTTGCGGCGAAGTACGATAACGCGGGGACAAGCCTCGGACCACAAAACGCCCGCCTTTCCGGAGGCTCACCGATCATTCAGGAGGAACACAATGCCGCATGATAAAGACCGAACGCATTGGCACGAACCGGCCGGCAACAAGAAAGCCGGCTTTGGTCAGTTCAGGAAGCAGCCAACCCCTTACGATGCCTTCATGGAAGAAGAGGGCATACCGGTATTCCGCGACATCGGCATCAGCAAGGTTCAGAATCTGCCGCTGGTACCGTGGAAGCGCAAGGGCGGACGCGGTCACTTCATCCAGCTGTACGGTACCGAAGGCAAGTGGGGCTGCTACGTCGTAGAAGTGCCGCCGGCCGGCGCGCTCAACGTTGAAAAGCACATGTTCGAAGAGATTTATCTGGTGGTGGAGGGACGCGGAACCACCGAGGTCTGGCAGGAGGGCGATACCAAGAAGCATGTATTCGAATGGCAAAGAGGCTCGATTTTTTCGATCCCGATGAATGCATTGTTCCGGATCGTGAACGGTTCCTCCGGCGGCGCGCTGCTGTTGGCAGGCAACACCGCGCCGAACGTGATCAATATGATCAACAATTTTGGTGCCGTATTCAACAATCCTTTTGTGTTCCGTGACCGCTTCAACGGTGCCGACGATTTCTTCAAGCCGAAGGACGACATCGAAGCCGATCCGGTGCGCGGCCTTGCAATGCGGCGCACCAACCTGATACCGGACGCGATGAATTGCGAATTGCCGCTGGATAACCGGCGCTCGCCCGGCTATCGCCGCATCGAGCCGTTCATGACCAACAACTGTTTTTATTACTGGATCGGGCAACATGAAAACGGCCGCTATTCCAAAGCGCACGCACATACTTCGGCAGCTGTGCTGATTTGCCTGAAGGGTTCGGGTTACACCTATAGCTGGCCGGAGCGCCTGGGCGTGAATCCATGGAAAGACGGCCATGCCGATCAGGTGCGCCGTATCGATTACGAGCCGGTCGGGCTGGTCAGCGCCGCACCCGGCGGTGCGCGCTGGTACCACCAGCATTTCAGCGTCTCGCCGGAACCGTTGCGGCTGACAGCGTGGTTCGGGCCGCACAATCCCGGCCGCGATCCTGGACCGCCCGGCGAGAAGCACACCGACTACACGGCCATGGATATCACGGAAGGGGGCACCGGGATTCCTTACTGGATGGAAGACCCGTACATTCGCAATGAATATGAAGCAAAGCTGAAGGAAAATGGCGTTCCCAACCGGATGGATCCGAACTGGTACGTTGTTCCGGCCAAGTAATTGCAAAAGATAACGAACAATTTCCCGGGGCTGGATTGGGCCGTTTTATTCAGTCTCGGCAAAAGCAGATTTCAGTTATTCAAATAACCGTTCGTTCTGACTGGCTCGGGACGACCGGTGTGGCGGGTGCCGGCAACAAGTCATATTCCGTGGCGGTATGGTCACTGATTCAGGAGGCGCTCACATGAGCGAGGAAGCCGGCGGCAGGGTATTTTTCAGCAACGTCAGGCGCAGCCTTGAGGAAGAGGACGAGATCCGTCTGGTCAGCGTCGGTGTCGATATCGGCTCGTCCACTTCTCACCTGGTGTTTTCGCGGATTGTGCTGGAGCGGCTCGATAGCCGCTACATCGTCTCGGAACGCGAAGTCTTGCATGAATCAGAAGTATTGCTGACGCCCTATGCCGAGGACATGACGATCGATGCGGCTGCGCTCGGCAGCTTCATCGATCGCCAATATGCGTTGGCCAAGGTTGATCCGCTTGCGATTGACACCGGTGCCCTTATTCTTACCGGCGTTGCGGTCCGGCGCAGCAATGCGCGTGCGATCGGCGAATTGTTCGCAGCCCAGGCCGGCAAGTTCGTTTCAGTCAGTGCAGGTGACGGACTTGAGACCACGCTTGCCGCCTTCGGTTCCGGCGCGGCCGCTCGTTCGATCCGGGAAAACGCGCGCGTGATGAATATCGATATCGGCGGCGGCACCTCGAAGATCGCGGTCTGCGAAGCCGGCGAACTCGCCGACATGACTGCGGCCGACATCGGCGCGCGCATCGTATCCTTCGATGCCGATGGATGCGTCAAGCGGATCGAGGCGGCGGGCACTCGCTTCGCCGAGGAAGTCGGGCTGGTGTTGCAGGTCGGTGCCAGGCCAGATCCGGAATTACTGGACCGGATGGTCGAGCGCATGGCGGATCGCCTGTTCGAGATCATTCGGAATCCGTCGCTGAGCGCCGGCTCTGCCGCGCTGCTGCGTCTCGATCCGCTGCGCAACGAGCGCAAACCGGATGCGATTACGTTCTCAGGAGGCGTATCCGAGTACATATATGGACTTCAGTCCCGAGCCTTCGGCGATCTCGGCCCCGGACTGGCACGCGCCATACTGGAGCGGGTAAAGGCGTGGGGACCACGCATCGAGAAGCCCGAGCAGGGAATCCGTGCCACCGTAGTCGGTGCTTCGCAATACACGATACAGGTCAGCGGCAGCACGATTTATGTCGCGCCGCAAAGCATCCTGCCGCTGAAAAACATAGCGGTCATCACACCGGATTTGCCGCTCGACGGCGAGACGCTCGATGTCGACCAGATAGCTTCCGCCGTGCGCACCGCGCTACGGCGTTTCGATCTGCATGAGGGACAGCAGGCGGTGGCGCTGTGCTATCGCTGGAAAGAATCGGCTACCTTTGCGCGGATGGATGCTTTTTGTCGCGGCATCGCCGCCGGCCTGTCTGCCGTGCTGGAACGAGGGCTTGCGCTGATCCTGGTGGGCGACGGCGACATCGGCGGCTTGATCGGCATCCACTGCGAGGAAGAGTTGAAATTGCGGAATCCGATCGTTTCGATCGATGGCATCGTGCTCAAGGAGTTCGACTTCATCGACATCGGCGCGCTGCTCGATACCTCCGGCGCAGTGCCGGTCGTGATCAAATCACTGGTATTCCCGACCTCGTCCGCGCTTGGCCGCGCGGCGGACAAAGCGGCGGCCTGACTCATGCCATACGTTGCAGGCAGTGACGGCCAGCCGCAGCGGCAATCGATGCGCGCACCCGCACTGTACCCGCCGATCGAACCTTACGACAGCGGATTCGTCGAGGTCGATGCAGGTCATCGGATCTACTGGGAGATGTGCGGCAACCCGCTCGGCAAACCTGCTCTGTTTCTGCACGGAGGTCCAGGCGGCGGTTGCCGTGCAGCCAACCGGCGCCTGTTCGATCCGCAGCGCTACCGGATCATTTTATTCGACCAGCGTGGCTGCGGTCGTTCGCTGCCGCATGCAAGCCTGGAAGCCAATACCACCGGACATCTTGTCGGCGATATGGAAACCCTGCGAATCAGGTTCGGCATCGAGCGCTGGCTTTTGCTGGGTGGATCGTGGGGCGCCACACTGGCGCTGGCTTACGCCCAGGCTTATCCCGCCCGTGTCAACGCCATGGTATTGCGCGGCGTTTTCACCGCACGCCGGTCCGAATTGCGCTGGCTCTATCGGGAGGGCGCCTCCTCTCTTTTTCCGGAAGCATGGGACAGGTTTGTGGCGCCTATTCCGGAGCAGGAAAGGCGCAACCTGATTGCCGCCTATCATGCCCGCCTCACATGCGGCGATCCGGCGATCGAAACCATCGCGGCACAGGCCTGGTGCGGGTGGGAAGAAGAGATCCTGACGCTGGAATCGCAACCTGCTGCGCAATCGCCCGACAATCGGATGCTGCTCGCGCTGGCGCGGATCGAAACGCATTATTTCATGCACGGGGCGTTCCTGAAAGAGGGACAACTGATCAGGAATGCGTATCGGCTGCGCGCCATTCCAGCTGTGATTGTGCAGGGACGCTATGATATGGTCACGCCGCCGGTGACCGCATGGGATTTGCATCAGGCCTGGCCGCAAGCGGATTTGCAGATGGTGCCGGACGCGGGCCATGCTTCCACAGAACCGGGCAATCTGCGCCGCCTCATCATGGCAACGGACGGATTCGCCGGTACATGACGCTGCTACCAGACGAATAAGACCAGGACAAGACCGAATGTTCTTGTATGAAGAACGGCGTTTCATTTTATTGCAGCAGAATAAATTTAGCCATACAATGGACCCCGTCAATTTCAAAGCAACTGTTTTCCGCTGTTCGCGATATGCCGAATATAGGCAAGTCAACATAAATCAGAAATATCGGAGGAGACATGAATAACATGAGCGGATGCGGCACCCGGTACACCTGCACATTGTTGGCCATCGTCACGGCGGCACTCGTGTGCATGCAATCGGTACGCGCGCAGCAGGCTCCTCAAGGGAAAAACGATGCGGTGTACATGTACCGCGGTGCG
>DASYKE010000239.1:0-75226 GCA_035995725.1 Burkholderiaceae bacterium
CGGCATGCCGATTATCGGACTTGCCACGACCGAAATGGCGACCGCGATCCAAAACGGCGTCTCCGGCTACGTCGACACCGATATTGCCAAACTGGTGCCCCGCATGAAGCAGTTGCTGGCCGACCCGGAACAGGCTCGCCGCCTGGGTGCCGGTGCGCGCCGCAGCGCATTGGAACGTTTCAATATCGAGCGTTTTGTCAACGACTGGAATGCTGCATTCAAGCTAGTCACCGGATAAAAAGCAGACAACTTCGAACAAGACAATTATTCATCATGCAATCGGTCGCGAGCCTCGGAAAAATTATTGTCATCTCGCCCCATCTTGATGATGCAGTATTTGCATGCGCCGGGCTGATTGCCGGAAAACCCGGAACGGTCGTCGTCACTATCTTTGCCGGCATGCCGAGCGATTTCGCTGCATACACAAGTTGGGACGCGGCATCCGGCTTTGATAGTGCCCGCCAAGCCGTTGCATGCCGCCGCGATGAGGACCGAAATGCCCTTGAAATTCTTGATGCGATGCCGCTTTGGCTGGATTTTCTGGATAGTCAGTATGGATGCACGCCGACCGTCGATTCAGTGGCGGACATACTGAAGGAAATTCTCCGGCAACATGATCCCGACACGGTAATGATACCGGCTGGTTTGTTCCACTCCGACCATCAACTGGCGCACTATGCAGCCTTGGCAGCACGTACATGCTATCCGGAAAAAAACTGGTTTTCCTATGAAGATGCGTTTTACCGAAGAATTCCCGGCCTGTTGCAACAAAGACTGGTAACGCTCGCTGTTGCCAATATTATTGCAACTCCAGCCGCATTCGGAACTACCGATCGGACAGAGCGCAAGCATCATGCGGTGCAGTGCTATGCAAGCCAATTGCAGGCACTGGCAGCTTGCCATCAGACCGCGTATGCAGATGTATTGGCACCGGAAAGATACTGGGGTCTCATGTCCCATCCCACGTCCTCCATGTCCTTATCGGGAGATCGTCAAAATGATAGCGCCCGATAACCGGGTTTCAGTAGTGATAGTGACGCACAATCGCGCAAACGAATTGCTGCGCACCTTGCAGCATCTGCGCGCGCTCCCGGAACAACCTGCCACCGTGGTGGTGGACAACGCCTCTCTGGATCATACTTCGATACTGGTCAGGCGCGATTTCCCTGATGTCAACCTTATCCAGTTAAGGCAGAATCTCGGCGCGGCGGGACGTAATATAGGGGTACGGCAGGTGCAGTCGCGTTACGTTGCGTTTTCGGACGACGATAGTTGGTGGGCACCGGGTGCATTGACGCAGGCAGCCGACTTGCTCGACGCCTATCCGCAGATCGCTCTCCTTACTGCTCGGATACTGGTAGGCACCGAAGAGCGGGAAGATCCGGCATCGACGGAAATGGGCATGAGTCCTTTACCGTCCGACAGTCTGCCGGGGCGCGCGGTACTCGGCTTTTTGGCAGGCGCGACAGTATTCAGACGCGACGCATTTGAGCAGGCAGGAGGTTTCGATCCACATTTTCTGGTCGGCGGCGAAGAGGCCTTGATGGCGCTTGATCTTGTCACCAACGGTTGGACGCTGGTATATGCGCCTCAACTGATTGTCCATCATTATCCGTCGCTGCAGCGAAATAATCTCATGCGCCGTAAAATCATGATGCGCAATGCGATATGGGTCGCTTGGCTGCGCCGTCCGCTAGGCGGTGCACTGACAGAAACGCTGCAGATATTGAAAGCGGCACATCAGCAAACAATCCTGCTGGCGATCTTGACGGCAACAGTGCGTGGCTTGCCTTGGGTGCTGCGCAAGCGCCGGGTAATTCCGTTACGTGTGGATGCCCTATACCGGCAGCTATGACGATAAATCATCGCCTTCCCGGCACAATAACTGCTTTGACCTCCGGCGACTGCACGAACCCGACTTGTTAACCGCCGCAAAGGAAAACATATGCCAGCTTCCGGAAGTTATTTCGTTGATCGCCGCACAGCCGAGGCAGCTGTGAAAATGAGTCTGCCGATGATCAATGAAGCGATGAAAAAGCCTGAAGTAGGCGAAAGCGGCTTTCTTTATATCGTCATCATGGACCCGGCGCTGACACCGGCTGATTGTTCTTTCGAAGAGGCGATCCTGTATGAATACGCGATCGGGGACAAAGCACGCTGGGACGCTGATTACGCCGCGTTCGCGCGGGCCAAGGCGCGAGTCGCGTGGCGCACCGGCCTCGATGGCCATACGGTCCGGGAGCTGCGTCCTCACCTGCTGACCCCAGGCGACACAGTGCTGTGGGGAAGTGTCGCACTGGATGGGATTGTGGTCAGTACAAGCGGTGCGCATCCGTGGTATGACGAAGCATTTGCCGGCACCATTGCAATTTGCCTGCGTGCGATTGCAAAATCCCGCATTGCGGCCGAACACGGCAAGGATTTGTTTTTGCCTGCACAATAATCGAACCCGGGACGGACGTTGTTCTTGCATCGGCATCCTGCGCATTTGGCCAGGAACACGCGATACGGTGCCATACGATCGGTACGATTGCACGCCGCAACCAGCTTCAGCTGAAAGTATAGAAAACCAGACGAGCCAACGCGGAATCGAAATACAACGCATGCCATGGAATGGCGACCGACGAGTTTCCCCGGTCAAGCGACAGCATCACATAGCGGAGATGCCGTGTCTTTGCGTCGATCAGGATGGATTTTACATTGCCGATTTTTTCTCCTCCCGCGGTCACTACCGGGCATCCATGTAATAGTTCGGTAGCGATGGAATCCCGCGCAAAAATACATGAAAAGCGCTTTGCAGCTATTTTGGGTGGTTCTTGTCGCGAACCGCCGTTAACCTTATGTGACATGCTCTATTTCATCCTGTGATTTACACGCGACTCGCCGATGCCGCTTTGCCGGCAGAGGTATCGGTCCATGTCGTGCGGCGGGCGCCGACAGCGCCTAATGCGCCGCCGGCAATTCCCAGCGCCAGCGACAGCGCGACTGCTGCAAAAACCGTCCAGGCTGCAGCGCTGGCGGCGCCGAGCGCACGATTCGCCGCAGCTCTGCCTTGCGGCGATGCCTGCTCGGGGGAACCCGACAAAATCAGCGCCTGATCCACGATGGCGCTCGCGCGCGACTGATCCACGCCCATCGTATTGACCATATACCGGATCGCTTCATCGCGTCGGCCGGCCAGGATATATTGCTGAAGAGTCTGCATTGCGGCAGCGCTGATATTGCCGCCGATCTGGTTTCTCAGCATTCCTGCAATACCGGAAGATCCGGAACCGGATACTCCCCCTATATTCGCACCGGCATTTACCGTGGCTGCATTCATATTGCTGAAGACACCGCTGAGCAACGAGCTGCCGGCCGACGTCGCCAGCATCGCAAACAACAGCGTGGTGACCGCCCACGATACGACACCGTGCAATACGCCATCGACTTTACGCTTTAGCCCGGTCATGCGTGCCGCCACGTAAGCGCCTACAAATGCGGCGATCAGCATGCTGAGTCCTGCCCATAGCAATGGTCCCGGGCCGACCGATTCGCCCTGCGTGATGTCGGTGGCCGACAGCCCGGTAGCGATGCCGAACAAGGTCAATACCAATTGAACTGATATACCGACTGCAACACCGGCCAATACCGCACCCCAGCGAATAGCGGGGAAGAGCGGGCGGCGCATGGAACTGCTGGTTCCCGGCGCCTGATCCGTATAGCTGCTGCCGGGCTCAAGCTGGATTGTCGCCATTTGATAACTCCTTGCAAAGTCGATTAATCTAATAAAAAAGGCGCATGAAACCGAATGGCTTCCTGATTAAATAGTGAAGGCAACATCCATGCCCATATCAGAACAACCGGAACAGGAAAGGAGACAAATATCTCTGTTGCTGATCCCGCCAGTGCATGAGGCGCGAGGATCGCTGCCGCCGGAACGGACGTAAAGATTGCAGGTACGCCTGGTAAAGATTGCACCGGTGCAGAGACGCCGCCAAACAGGCGGACTCAATTTTTTCCGGTTCGTTCCGTTGCGGGCGGCTTGCCGGACAGCATATCAAGCGCATATTTCATGCGTTTCAGAAATTCACGCCGTACGTCGGATTGCTTTAGCGGGGTTGATTTCAAACGGCATCTTATTACCATCGATGCATCTTCGATCTTTTCGACACCTTGGATATCGATGTCGCCGATAATGTAAGATCCGAGTGTCGGATCTTTGCGCATATCGTTGCCGACCTCACGCATTATTTTGAATACCTGCTCCAGATCCAAGTGACGCGGCACGCTGAGATCGACCACGGCGAATCCATATTCGCGGCTTTTGTTGGTTACCGTGGTAATGATTCCGTTCGGTATGAAATGAACGCTGCCGTCGTCGTCGCGCATGCGAATATGCCGCAAGGTTATTTCTTCCACTTGGCCTGTCCTTCCTGCGGCTTCAATCACTTCGCCTTCGCTTGCCTGGTTTTCAATCAATAAAAACAGGCCGCTGAAAAAATCCTTCACCAGGCTCTGCGCTCCAAAGCCGACCGCGATCCCGGCCACTCCTGCGGTGGCCAGCACAGGGGCTACCGAAATGCCGATTTCGCTCAGCGACAGCATGATCGCCATGCCAAGGATCACGAAAGTAGCGGCATGTCGAAATACGCTGCTTAATGTGTCGATGCGCCGGTAATCGGCCGGATGGATAATCCTGCCGACAACATGACGTTTGAATATACTGAGAAAATTACGTGTAAACAGCAGCAATATCCCGGCCAAAAGCCAGATCACCGCAATATGCAATATGGCTATCATCTCCCTCCCTTTTCAGATCAGTCCAGGAAATCGCCGCATGATCACTTGTTATGCCCGCAGATTGTGATCATGCACTCCGGAGAGTTGAAGTCCCCAGTCTCAAACTTTTCCCGTAGACAGAAAGTATGGCAAAGCGCGGCATCGCATGGGCGACCTGCGGTCGACAGCCTCTCGGCTCCAAAAGCCCTGCATCGGATACGATCGCAGTGCAATCGGAAGAGGCGTAAATTGCCGCAGTGATCGCTATTTGACGATTGGCGGCACATCAAACGTATGGAATGGCGCCGGGCTGGGGATGGTCCACTCCAGACCTTCAGCGCCATCCCAAGGCTTGTCCGGCGCTTTTCGACCGCCCTTAATCATCGGCAATACCACCGCGAACAGAAAATACACCTGTGCAAGGCCGAAGCCGAAAGCACCTATGGTTGATATGAGATTGAAATCCGTAAACTGGGCCGGATAGTCGGCATAACGGCGCGGCATGCCTGCCAAGCCCAGGAAATGCATGGGAAAAAAGGCAAAATTGAACGCGATGATCGAGGCCCAGAAATGCAGCTGCGCACGCGTTTCATCGTACATGAAGCCGGTCCATTTCGGCGCCCAATAATAAAAGCCTGAAAATATCGCGAACAGCGATCCTCCGACCAGCACATAATGAAAATGCGCCACAACGTAGTAAGTGTCCTGCATCTGGATATCGATCGGCGCCACCGCCAGAATCAACCCGGTCAAACCGCCGATTGTGAAGACGAACAGAAAGCCGAGCGCAAACAACATCGGCGCCTCAAAACTTAACGATCCTCTCCACATCGTAGCGATCCAGTTGAATACCTTCACACCGGTCGGCACCGATACCAGCATCGTTGCATACATGAAAAACAACTGGCCCGTGACGGGCATGCCGGTGACAAACATGTGATGCGCCCACACGATGAACGATATGATCGCAATCGACGCCCCCGCATAGACCATCGAGCTGTAGCCGAACAGCGGCTTGCGCGAAAACGCCGGAATCACATGCGATACCATGCCGAATGCCGGCAGGATCATGATATATACCTCGGGATGTCCGAAAAACCAGAATATATGCTGAAACATGACCGGATCGCCGCCGCCCGTGGCGAGGAAAAACGTCGTGCCGAAATGCCGGTCCGTCAGCAGCATCGTGACTACGCCGGCCAATACCGGCATCACGGCAATCAACAGATAGGCGGTGATCAGCCACATCCAGCAAAACATCGGCAATTTCATCATTGTCATGCCTGGTGCCCGCATGTTCAGGATAGTGGTGATGATATTGATTGCGCCCATGATCGACGAGGCGCCCATCAAGTGCACGGCAAAAATCGTGAAATCCATGCCGGGCCCCATCTGAAGGGACAATGGCGGATACATGGTCCAGCCCGAACCGGCTGCGCCTCCGGTCGAAAAAAAAGCCGATATCAACAGCAGCCCGGCAGGCGGCAACAACCAGAACGAGAAGTTGTTCATCCGCGCAAACGCCATGTCGGATGCACCGATTTGCAGCGGGACCATCCAGTTCGCAAAGCCGACGAAGGCAGGCATGATTGCGCCGAATATCATGACAAGACCATGCATGGTCACCAATTGGTTGAAGAACTGCGGCTGAAAAAATTGCAGGCCGGGTTGGAATAATTCGGCGCGGATCAGCAGCGCCATGACGCCCCCGGTCAGAAACATGATGAACGAGAACCAAAGGTACAGCGTACCGATATCCTTGTGGTTGGTCGCATACAGCCACCGGCGCCACCCGTATGGGTGCTCCGACGCGTGGTCATGCACATGATCGATTACGTTTGTGGTATCCATGTTGATTGCGTCACTGTATTAGTTGAGGCGCGGCATGTCTTCGTCGCATTTTGTCTGCGTTCGCTGATTCGCCGGCTGGAAAGTCCGTACCTTACTCTTTCCGAAATGCCATTCGCGATGCCGGCTCGATTGCCTGTTCACGTAACAGCTGCGTTGCCTGTAATCGTGTTTGCGGATAATCCATTGTGCATTTGCAAGATCAGGCGGCGGAATTGGCCTGCCGCCGTTCATTTTTTCCATTTCGTTGCCCGGCAATCGCATCACGGCAGCAGAGCCACGAGATGCAGTAAGCATGCCAATAGAAGAATATGGAAAACCGCATTTTCTGGCCGGCGCCGGACCCGGGCCGGCAATTTTCGAAATGGCGCAGCCGAGCAAGCCGCCCTGCAAATTCTTTACTCTGCCGGCATTTATTACGCATGGCCTTGACACGGAGTGTGCCGTACCGGGGAAACAAGGTTCGAGGAAGCATCTTTGCGCAATCCATCATTAGTCAACCCGGGTACGTCGCTTGCTTTAAGAATTATTGGCTGGCGCAACCAGTGAGACATCAGTGGCAGAACCGGCAGCTAACGATCCATCAACAATCAATGGAGGTCGAATTGGAGAGTTTCAACCTTGCCGCCGACGTACCAGCCACGATGCAGGCCACCCATGTGCTTATCGGAAAAAATATTCTGATTACCGGCGGTGCGAGCGGCCTGGGCATGGCGCTGTGCAAAACACTGTCCGGCGCCGGAGCGAACGTGATGATAGCCGACATCAATCCGGACAAGGCTCGGGCAGTGGCGGAATCAATACGCAATACCGAAGCGCGGGTAAGTACCACTTATTGCGATGTCGGCGATCCGGCGGCTGCGGAAAATGCGGTGGATGAAACTGTCCGGGCATTCGGCAAGCTTGATGTACTGATCAATAATGCGGGCACCGATATAACTTGCTCGATTGATGAAATCTCTTTTGCGGACTGGGACCGGGTAATTCATACAAACCTGTATGGCCCCTTTCTATTATCCAAATATGCCGCCAAACACATGAGACACAGCCGCGGCGGGCAGATCGTCAACATTGCATCAACCGCCGCCAAGCGTGCATGGCCGAACGCATCCGCCTATCATGCCAGCAAATGGGGTTTGCTTGGACTGTCGCATGCGCTGCATGCGGAATTGCGACCATACAACATTAAGGTAACAGCAGTAGTCGCCGGCGGCATGCGCACTCCTTTCCTGCTCGACCGCTTTCCCGACATCGACGTATCCACGTTACAAGACCCGGTCAGCGTGGCGAAGACTGTGATGGCCGTTTTGACGCTGCCTGATGAAACGGTGATTTCAGAAATAATGGTGCTGCCGATGCGGGAAACCTCTTGGCCGTAAAGCCGGACAGCAGGTTGCCGCGCATCGCCCGGATGCGCCTGCACATGAGGCCCGACGCACGCAGCACCCCAATATCCGGATTAACAGAGGTTTTGGCATGCGAGCGATTTTTCTGGATAAAGACGGCACCTTGGTAAAAGATGTCCCCTACAACGTCAACCCTGACCTGGTGCAATTATCGCTCGGTGCCGGCGAGGCGCTACGCCTTTTTCGGCGCCGGGGCTATGCATTGTTCGTGGTGTCCAATCAGGCCGGCATTGCCAAGGGATTATTTTCTGAACTGGATTTGTGCCGGATACAGCAGCGCCTGCATGAATTATTGTCGGAACAAGATATCGCGCTGGATGGATTCTATTATTGTCCGCATCATCCAGACGGCGTCGTGAAAGAATATGCAATCCGGTGCGTCTGCCGCAAGCCGATGCCTGGCATGATTTACCGTGCCGCTTACCAATATGGCATCGACTTGAAGCGTTCGTGGATGATCGGCGATATTCTTGACGATGTCGAAGCTGGTTGCCGTGCCGGTTGCAACACCGTGCTGATCGACAATGGCAACGAAACCGAATGGAAAATTTCCGAGCAGCGCATGCCCGATCTAATCGCCCCCGATCTGTACGCAGCCGCCAAGGCAATCGAAGCGGTCGATGGCATGCCGCATTCTCCGCCGTTGTCGCGCAATCAGGGGACGCTTCATCCATGACACAAACGGCGTGGCGCCATGCGCGCAATATGCTATGCATCCGGCTCGATTATCTGGGCGATGTGCTGATGTGTACGCCAGCCATGCGTGCACTCAAAGAATCTATTCCGCAGTGCCGCCTCACCCTCCTGACCTCGAGCGGCAGCGCAGCCGCTGCGCGCATGATTGCTGAAATCGACGCCGTGATCGAATATGCCGCGCCGTGGATGAAAAGCAGCAGACCGCATCCTCCCGCAGCCGACTTTGCGATGATCAGGACATTGCAATCCCATCAGTTCGATGCGGCAGTCATTTTCACGACGTACAGCCAGAGTCCATTGCCGGCCGCATTATTTTGTCAGTTGGCAGCCATTCCGCTGCGGCTTGCGCATTGCCATGAAAATCCTTATCAACTGCTGACCCAGTGGGTACGCGATCCCGAACCGCAGGAACACATCCGGCATGAAGTGCGCCGCCAACTGGATCTGGTTGCCAGTATCGGATGCCATACGGCCAATGAGCGGCTGTCTTTCCAGGTGCCTCCGGCCGATGCCGCGTGGGCCAGGAGCCGTCTGCAAGCCATCGGCATCGGCACGACAGACACGGCCCGACCCTGGGTGCTGCTGCACCCAGGCGCCAGCGCACCGTCGCGCCGTTATCCGGCCGAACAATGGGCGCAGGCGGCGGATGAAATCGCATCGCGGCTGGACTGCCCGCTCGTATTTACCGGCGGTGCGGATGAAATCGCGCTGGTTGAAGCAATCCGGCGCAACATGAACGCGGTGTCGCATTCTCTCGCCGGCGAACTCGATATCGGCAAGCTCGGCGCGGTGATCGCGCAGGCACCGGTACTTGTGTCCAACAACACAGGGCCGGCACATCTGTCTGCAGCCGTCGGCACTCCGGTGGTGGATCTGTATGCACTGACCAATCCCCAGCACACTCCATGGCAGGTACCGAACCGGGTGCTGTATCACATGGTTCCCTGCTTCAATTGCTATCAAAGCATTTGCCCGGAAAGCCATCATAATTGCCTGACACAGGTAACGCCCGCACGGGTAGCCGGCGCGGTGGTCGAACTTTTGCAAGCATGTACGGTCAACGGCAACATGGCTGCCGGATTTTCCGCCAACACTGAGCATCCGCTGCCCATTCTGCTGCGTGCTGCGGCAGCATCTGCTCAATGCGAGACCGGAGAAAAAAGAGCGTCCGTACTTGCCGAAGCTGCGGCAACGGCGGTTTCCGACATGCATCCACTGCAACGTTTTCCGGTTCCGTAAAACCCCTTACGATAAATACGATAAATTTTAAGAGTTACCATTGCTCAGAAAAAATACCTGCATTGCTCAATTGTAACGTTGCCGGTTTGAATACATGGAATTGCACCGGCGGTGATGGCGTTGGCCTCATTTATCCGGCTATGCACACAGCTTATAGCCCGATTTCTCTTTTCTTATCCCATCTTTTATCGCACTATTGGCATGGAGCTTGCGGAGTTTTTTAATCACTTCCATTTAGGAGAAAATCATGCCTGGAAAGGCTTCTGCCGGTTCGACTGCGTCCGACGCAATCGATATCCTGATTGAAGACCATAGGAAAGTGAGCCGGCTGTTTGCCGAGTTTCAAAAAATCAGGGACCGGGCGGACGAAGACTCGAAGCAAACGCTGGTCGAGATCGCCTGTACGGAACTCGTGATCCATGCTCAGGTAGAAGAAGAATTCCTGTATCCCGCCTTGCGCGAAGCATTCGATGAAGCAGACCTGCATTTGCTGGATGAAGCGGAAGTCGAACACACGGCAGCCAGGCAGCTCATCAGCGAATTGGAGTCGATGCAACCGGACGATGACCTATACGATGCGAAATTCACGGTTCTGGGTGAATATGTGCGACACCACATCGAGGAAGAACAGAACAGAATTTTCCCAGTGATCAAGAAAGGCAACATGGATCTGGAATCGCTGGGTCAGAATATTCTGGAGCGCAGGGAAGAATTGCGCAGCGAGTTCGGCATGCCCGATGAAGAGTACGAAGAAGACACGGATGAAGAAAATTCGCAGCACCCGCACAGAAAAACGCACCACCATCACCATTGATGTTTATTTCCAGCTCACGACCCGAAGGATAATTGCTCATGCCACGTCTATTATGGAAAGGGGCCATCAGTTTTGGGCTGGTGCATGTCCCGGTTACACTCTATCCGGCGTCCAGACGGGATGATATCGCGTTCGATCTGCTCGATCGGCGTACGCTGGATCCGGTAGGTTATCAGCGCGTCAACAAGGAAACCGGGGAAGAGGTTGAAAAGGAAGACATCGTCAAGGGGTATGAGTATGAGGATGCCCGCTACGTCATCCTGTCCGACGAAGAAATACGTTCGGCCAATATACAGGCAACCCACAGCGTCGATATTGTTGCGTTCGTAGACCCAAAAGAAATCCCCTTTCAATATTTCGAATCTCCCTATTATCTGGCACCATCCACGGGCGGCGAAAAAGTCTATGCATTATTGCGGGAAGCGCTTCAGCGCAGCGGAAAGGCCGGCATCGCCCATGTCGTGATTCAAACCAAGCAACATCTGGCATTACTCATGCCCTCCGGCCCGGCACTGGTGCTTAATACGCTTCGATGGCCAAGCGAAGTACAGCCATTCGATGAATTAAACCTTCCCGGAACGGACGCGCAGCCCGCCGCTCTCACCGAAAAAGAATTGTCGATAGCGACGCAGCTAGTCGAAAGCATGTCCCGGGAATGGGATCCCAAACAATATCGCGATACCTTCCGCGACGACGTCATTGCGCTGATAAATCGAAAAATCAGCAGCGGCAACACGACAGTAGCGGCGCCTGACATACCGACGCCTGCGATCGAGGCACCGCCCAATAACACCATTGATTTGACCGACATGTTGCGGCGCAGCCTGCGTTATCCGCCGCAAGGAAAAGCCGACCAGCGGGGCCGCGGTCTCTATCCACCGCCAAGGAGCAGGCGCGCACCTGCAAAGCCGCGCAGAACGCCTGGTTAGATCAACACATACGCTGGACCGGCTGCGTGCATCAAACCCGGTTAATCCGAGCGTTTGATCACGCTGAATGCTCCGTCCGGCTCCAGATAGACACCCTTTACCTGGTTCAACGACTCCACGTTATGCTCCCGCAATTTTTGCCATAATTCATCTTCGGTGATGAATTCCTGGCGCATGTTGTGTTTCAGCATTTGACCGTTTTTCACCAGGCATAAAGGAGGTGGCTCGGCAAACCGCCGGAACGCAACGAATCGATAACTCAGCATGTCGAGAAAAAAATTCCAGCCGATCAGCGTGGATACCAGGACAATTCCATCAGTGACCGACTTGTATTCACCCGCCATCGCATTTTGCGCAGCATCGGCCACAATCACCAGAACCAGCAGATCCCCGATGCCGACGGCACCTACATCGCGTCGCACCACAAACCGGAAAACCAGAAACAGAAACCAGTACATTGCGCTGCCCCGGATCACGATCTCCGCCAATGGCATGCTCAGGCCAAACAACTCGCCCCAGTCGATTTCAAAAAGGCTGCTCATGCTTCTCCCCTTTATTTAATCGGCCGTTTACCGCGCAGGCAAGCCGGCCGATACCATGACTGTGCGCCGCTTTTCCGCTCGATAGTTTGATTTTTTTCGATTGTCCAGCATTACGGACATGACTTGCGACCACCTCTCCCATGTCAAAAAAATGGCGCCCCATTTTCATAGAGCGCCATTTCTGGTCCGATCTGCTCTACATCTCTTCCATCGGACCACTGGCTGCCATTCACTTTACTCCGCCACCGCGCTTTTTTGAGGCTGAAGCCATTTAACCGTTTCAGCCGCTTTTTTGCCTGCCAGAAACGCATGGTCCGAATTGTAATATTCCCATTCGCTGTAACGCCCCGACAGCACAATGTCATGTTCCGCAAGCCAGGCTTTGATGGTTGCCACATTGGTCGAACGCGCATGATCGTACACCACATAGGCATATGACATGTCGACCTGATTGGCGGTAATCAACTGATCATCCGCATTCATCAGACCCACCTTGATGCAGTCTGCTACACAACGGTCAATAAGACGCTGGCCATCAACCGGCAACGGCTTCCACGGCGAATAGGAAATCTCGCAGGTCAGCCCGAAGCCACCGGGTGGATTGCAGTTCGGGCTTGCGTTACCCTGAACAAATATGCGGTGGAAGATCGTGTCTTCTGGATAATAGATCCAGTGCTTGTCGGTAATTTTTTCGCGCGCGACGCCGAGATTAACGCAGCGCACCGAGATATGCTGCAGTCCGCGCGCAGCTTCCTTCACTTCGGCCGGTGCTTCGTCACCAATCAGCTTGACCAGCTGCGGCAACGGCATGGTGCTGATCAGGCTGTCGTAATGAAAGCGCCGTCCATCGGCCAGCGCCACGATACGTTCCCCAGGAGAAACCTGCACCACGTCGGCATTGAGTTCCACCGTACCCTTGATGTGCGGCAGAAAGCCGGAGACCAGTGCCTGGAAACCACCGCGCAACGGATATCCGAATCGCGCATTCGGTCCCATCGGTTTGCCGACAGGTTCCAGTGCGCCTTCGATGATCTCCTCTATGTCGGGTAGCGGCACCCGTCCCCCCAGCCACGAAGTTTCCATGTCGGTCAATGGCACCGTCCATAGTTTCCTGTTATACGGTATCGCAAAATGTTTGGCGATACCGCTGCCCCACACCTTGTAAATGAATTCTTCAAAATTGTCGGGCAAAGGCTTTTCGAGCGGCAATGCACGAGCTGACGGCGATGTCGCGGGAAGTGTCACGGTGCCGTCGGCGCAGCAATCGGTAATCTCCTTGCAGACAACGGCGCCCCCATTGTTTGCCGCATCGGATTTGGTATCCGGCTTTTTCAGGCTGCCATAGCGCGCCTCCATCGCCCCGACGATACATTCCTTGATTACCTTCGGCGGCAAGCCGTACAGCGCTCCCTGAAACGGATAACGTGTATGCACGCCTTTGCTGTATATCCATGCCTCGCGATTTTGCCAATGAACATTGTCGCCCAGTAAAATCTGATACAGCTTCTGCACATACGCATCATTGGAAAACATGATGTGTCCCGCATAGTCGAAAGTGAATCCCTTATCCTCGACCGAACGGCACCATCCGCCTATCGTCGAATTTTTATCCAGCAGCAGGGTGTCCTTGTCCAAGTGATAGGCAGCACTGAGCCCAGTTGGACCGGCGCCGATGATGGCGCATTTCACATTGGCTGTCTGTTTGCGCAACGGATTGATGTTCGAGCTGGCTTCAGCCGGCTCCGGTATTTGCCTGATTTCGGGCTTCTGTACATTGCGCGCAGCTTCCATCAGCGCATGCATTTTTTCCGCTGTGCTATCCCATGAAGTCGATGCCACAACCGCACGCATTTTCTTCACTTTTCTGGCGCGCAGTTCCGTTGTTTCCAGCAACGCCGCTTCGCACGACGCTATGAATTGCGCTACGTCGGCGGCTATATAGACAATGTCCTTGTACAGGTCCGCCACATCGGTCACCGGCGTACTGACAATAGGAAGCTCCGCTGCCATGTATTCAAGCGTCTTGGTAGGGCTGATAAAACGCGTGGACTCATTGAGTGCGAATGGCAGCAGGCATACATCCCATCCCGCCAGAAAATGCGGCAGGGCCTTGTATGGCTGCTGCCCCAGATAATGGATGTTCGGACGTTGCGGCAGCACCGCCGGGTCGATCTTGACGACCGGCCCGACCAATACGATTTGCCACTGAGGATGGGCATCGGCTACCTGCCCGATCAGTTCGGTATCGAAGCGTTCGTCAATCACGCCGTAATAGCCCAGGCGCGGCCCTGGGATATCTCTGTGTGCAGGATGGGAATTGGTGTGATCGAGCGCCTGGACAAAATGGACACCATCCACGCTGCTTGGAAAACAATGCACATTGGGGTGACGCTCGCGCTTGGCGCGATACAGGCTGGGCCCGCCTGTGAAGACCACATCGGCGACCTTCAGCACCGCATTTTCACGCTGCAGCAGTTGCTTCGGCGCGTTCTTGAACGCAGCCAGCTCATCCATGCAATCGTACACCACCAGGCGGGGATGCAACTCCTGCAATAGCGGCAGCGCCATCGGCGTGTAGAACCACACGATATGATCATCGTAGTCGGCGACCAGTTGCCGCATCAGCTTGCGTAGCTGAGGCAGCTGATCGTCATGGAAACCAGGCATTGCGATGGACGTGTGCGGCTGGCAGACAAAGACATTCGGCACCGGATTGGAAATCTCCCATCGGCTTTCCTGTTCGTCGAAGATCGGCTCTTCGACAAACACGACAGGATAATACTCGGCCAGCCGCGACATTAAATGCTGCGGCCGCTGGCAAACGAAGTCCCAGCGCAGATGAGAAAAAACAATAATTGCAGGCATGCGGTCTCCTTGCCGTTCAGACGGCATATAACTAGGACAAAATTGTCCGGTCAAGCGCTGCGCCTGACGTAGCGCAGCAGCGTACGGTTGTGACAGGATGCGCCGGAACTTTTCGTCGCCGTCCTTCCTCACATCCCACAAACCGCTGTAATGCCAATGCCTGGCATGTTGCCAGTCCGGGCGGTCGATAATCGGATAAAGACAGACTCCAATCAGATCTACATCGTGGCTCTTCGCCAGCGCAATTTCCTGCGCGATTTCCCTGATCCAGACACCGCGACCGCTGCCGGCATGGCTGGTTTCAGACAACAGGATTGGACGCTGATAGCGCTGGTACACTTCGATCAAAAGACGATGCAGCGGACAGCGGCGCGGATCATCCAGATGCCAGTCCAGCGTCTCGTTGGTCTCGATCTCCCATTGATTGTCGTGGTAATAGTCCACACCGATCAAATCGAGATAGCGTGGGGCGCCGCCCAGCTCCGGCTCCAATCTGCCGCTCAACATATCCCATGCTTCAAATTGGGATTGCCTGATTGCCGCGGCAGCGTCCTGAAGCTCCGGACGGTTCGCAGGCGCGACCACGTGGACCGCCGGATCGCAATGCATAATGCGCGCGCGCGAATTGAACTCCCAGATCGCATCGCAACCCGCGAGCGTGGCGCGTACCAGTTGCCGTTTCAGTGCGGATCCGCCACCCTGCGCCGGGAAATTCGCGCTGGGGAACCGGTTTTCGGCGGCTGCCCAGCAGGTAAAGGAGATTTCATTGATCAGCGAATAGACCGGCGCCTCATCCGAAAACCGGGCCAGATAGCAGGTCACACTGCGGCAATAGCGGGCAAAGCGCTCGATGAATTCGGGCGAATAAACATCGATGTCCGGCGGCCAGCCGTGATGGCATAGCGTCCAGACAATCTGCAAGCCCATTTCCCGCGCAGCACGTGCGCGCGACTCAAGTGTCGAAAAATCGAACTGTCCGTCTGTTTCTACGAGATGCCACCCTACATTCTCACGCACCGTGCGGATGCCAAAATCCCGCAATAGCGCATAATCTTCCTGCGCCCGTTGAATATGTTGCGTTGAATCGCTTATCAACAATGGCTCACCAGCCCCGTTGATGTTATCCGCACCTTCATATCCGGCTACCCAGTATGAACGGAACAGTTCAGTAGGAGCGGATGGCGTCATGTCGCATATGGAAAAATGTTATACCAGTCGCTCGTTCTATAACGGTTATTTCAAAGGAGAGTCCGCATGGTGATTATGCGCAACTCGTCAACAGGCTCGCCACACTTTGCACAATCAAGTTTTGTGCGGCAAAAATCGCCAGGCGTTCGATTTTTTAAAACAGACCAACACAACCAAGTACTATTACGCAAAAGACATGCCGGTCAGCCCGCGGCGCCACATCGGAGTGGCGCAATTCACCACGACCGCATACCCAACGTAAGTTTTACAGCATGGGGTAAAAACTACATTTGTCCATGGATGCTGTGGTGATCAAGGCGCGAAATGATTCACTCTCGTCCCTGCATCCGGAAGCGCCGCATGATGATTTGAATATTCACGATACGAAGACTTTTCATTATTCTGCCCGGATCAAAGGCCGCCGCATTGAAATAGCTCAACAAGTCACGGCAATATCATTCGGCCTGCCGTAGTGCCGAGTTATGGCATGAGCCATCGACTTCAAGCCATAAGGAATTCAAGCAGCAACGTTGGATGACATCGAGCGCCCCGCGTGCGCGGTGATTTCACATGCATGCGTCGTTTAAAGAGAGGCTGTTTTACGAGTACGATCGGCTTCAGAAATGCTTGACTGGTGCCGCAATATCCCTTTCACGATTTTCGACTTGATGCTTTTCGATGAAGATCGATACGGCCGTCCCCTCTTTGCATGGAGCCTGAAAAACATGCTGCATAATCGAAGCAGCTGAAACCGTAGCGATTCGTAATATGACGACATCGACAAAATTTCCAGCTCTTTTTCCGAGGTCCCGGCGCCAAGCTGATACCTGAGCATTATCAGCTGCATCGCTCTCTGCCCGTATTGCACTGAAAACCCATGTTCCATTGCAGCAACTGCAATTTTCGTCCTGCAGACATCAAATAGATTCATCTCAATAAAATGCTTTGATGAAGACAGAACTGGTATCTGTAAAAGAGGTATTCTGGTTTTCTTATTTCACCCCGGTACGTTTTCTGCTTGAAGCTGATCTAAAGCTTCATTGAAACCGCTGCGTTGAATTGACGATTCTTGTATAAGAGAAATGATGATGTACTAACGGAAAAACGGCATACCGCATTTACATGCTGGCAGCACTGTTATATGGTTGCCTTGAACAAGCGGCGCCAGAACGGCAATATGGAAAATGAAGAGGCAAGGTGAAGGAACATCGTTCACCGCTTGGCATGTTGGCGCTACAGTAGCAAGAATTGTGCGGCCGGATAAAAGAAACACTTGCGGCCATCCGCCAGACATGCCCCGCAAGGGCCGCAAGAGAGTTGAGCAACAGGTGAAACAAGGAAGGAGAAAATTCGATCATGCCTGCATCGCCTGATGGCGTCGCTCCATTCCATAACAGAAACGATTTATTGCGTACGACGGTGAATCACCTATCAGACCTTACAGTAATGAAAAAAGCCGGCAGGAAGCTGAACCTGCATGACCAGCATTTGCAACTTGTTATCGATACCGTACCCGCATTGCTCGCCTATGTCGGCAAGGACGAACGCTACCGCCTGGTCAATGCCGCCTATGAAACCTGGTTCGAGCGGCCGCGCGAAGATATTGTCGGCCGCACCGTCAGCGAGGTGCACGGCAATGCCTATGCAAGCATGCAGCAATATATCGCCAGAGCCCTCAATGGCGAACAGATCAGTTACGAGCATACCGTTCATGGCGACTCGGGCGATCGCCATGCCATGATAGCTTATACGCCCGACGTAGATGCAGAAGGCAGGGTGCGCGGTTTTTCTTCCATGATAATGGATATCACCGAACACATGCATGGAGAACAGGTTCTGCGCGAAAAGGAAAAACAGCTGCGGCTGATCACGGATGCGGTACCCGTCTTCATCGCGCAATGCGATAAAAATTATCGGATCCGATTTATCAACAAGACATACGCCGACCGTTTCGGTTTTCGGCCGGAGGATGCGATCGGTAAACGCATTTCAGACGTAGTCGGTGAAGAAGCGTTCTCCCTTTTTCGCAAGTATGTCGACGCTGCGCTGGCCGGCAAAGCGCAAGAGCATGAAGTAAAAATACCGCTTCGCGGTATCGGCGATCACCACATGCATATGATGTACGTGCCAGAATGCGATGAACGGGGCCATGTGCATGGCTTGATCGCCGCCGTCAGCGATATCACCCGGCTGCGGCGCACCGAAGAACAATTGCATCGCCGCGAACTGGAATTCAAGACGCTGGTCGAGAACTCTCCGGATGGGATATCGCGCATCGACCGCAGCATGCGGCATATCTACGTCAATCCTGCGATCGAAGCGATCACCGGCTTTCGTGCGGCGGAGTATCTTGGCAAGACAAAAGCCGAGCTCGGCCTGCCGCCGGATCTGGTCCGCTCGTGGGACGGCGCAGCGCATGCAGCGTTCGAAACGGGTACCGAACAGCGATTTGACTTTGAGCTTGCGAAGGGTGCCCGGACGCGTTATTTTTCCGCGCGCGTCATACCGGAAGCCGATCGCGACGGACATATCGAATCAGTGCTGGGCATCACCTACGATGTTACGGAGCGCACAAAAATGGAAAAAGAACATAATCTGCTATTGGCGCGCGAACGCGCGGCAAGGATTCAGGCCGAGACTGCAGCACGCGCCCGGGATGAGTTTCTCGCAATTGTATCGCATGAGCTGCGCGCGCCTTTGAATGGCATTCAAAGCTGGGCCCACATACTTGAAAACTATGTCAAAGATGCCACCTCCGCGCCGCTTGCGCAGCGTGCGCTGAACGGCATTAAAACCGGCGTCGCGCAGCAGGTGCGCCTGATCGAAGATCTGCTCGACGTCACGCGGATGATGAGCGGCAAGCTGAGACTGGTGAAGCATCCGTTCATGCTGCTGCCGGTAATCCAGGCTGCAGTCGAGAGCGTGCGCAGCCTCGCCGCGGCAAAGCAAATCGGCATAACCTGTACTTACCAGATCACGACGGAGCAAATCGACGGCGATTCCGATCGTATACAGCAAATAATGTGGAATATGCTTTCCAACGCAGTCAAATTTACACCGCAGGACGGCAATGTATGGCTGACCGCAGCGAGCGTGGACTCCCAAATATTAGTTACCGTGCGCGACGATGGCGTCGGTATCTCGCCCGAATTTCTGCCTCATCTGTTCGACCGTTTCAGCCAGGAAGACACATCGAGCACACGCGGCCACAGCGGTCTCGGCCTCGGCCTGTTTCTGGTGCGGCATCTGATCGAGCTGCATGGCGGATCGGTCAAAGCCGACAGCCCGGGAGAAGGAAAAGGAACGATGTTTTCCGTCTACCTGCCGCTACGCGTCAGCCGCGGCAGATATATTCCCGCCATACAAGCCGGGGACGCAGGCGACAACATCGGTTCGCTGCCTTCTCTCGGCGGCTTGCGCGTCCTGCTGGTCGACGATCAGGAAGAGGCGCGCGAATCGCTGACGGTCGTTCTTGCCAGTGCCGGCGCCAATGTTTTTTCTGCGGCATCGTCCAAGGAAGTGCTCGATTGGCTGCCTACTGTTAGGTCGGATGAATTGCCGAATATCCTTGTTTCCGATATTGCCATGCCAGTGGAAGACGGATACTCCGTCTTGAGAAAACTGCGGGCATGGGAAGGTGATGACGGCATCAAGCCATTGCATCGGCTGCCGGCGCTTGCATTGACTGCGTTTGCACAGCGGGAAGACCGGATCCGGGCGCTGACCGCCGGCTTTCAAATGCATATGACCAAGCCGGTGGCGCCTGAAGAGCTGATCGTGGTCATTGCCATGATGACTTCCCGCGGATAAAGCGCATTTATTATCCGGAGCATGAGCGTGAACCGGCAGCCGGAGCCCGCCGGCAATTCAACCGTACATGTCCCTTTTGTACAGCGATGAATCGCCGTTCGTCCTTGAAAAGAAAGGATCATCGTCCTTTGGCAGCACCTCATGCGGCCCGTATTCTTCCAGCCGATTGTAAAGCGTCTTCAGGCTGATTCCGAGAATGTCAGCGGCCCTTTTCTTGACGCCGCCACATAACTCCAAAGTGGCAAAGATCAGCTTCCGATCAACGTCCGCAAGCGACGTTCCGACCGGAATCGCCAGCGTAAGTCCTACCGGAGAATGGGTGGTCATGGTGGGAGCGAGCGCCGCCGCATCGATCGTCTGGTCCGAAAGAATAAACGCCCTCTGCATGTAGTTTCTGAGTTCGCGCACATTCCCTGGCCAGTGATACGCACTCAGGCAGGCCAAGCCGTCCGGCGATATGACCTTGCTGGTGCCATGCGCGGTATTGAATTCTTCAAGGAAATGCAGTGCCAGCAATTCGATATCCGTGCCTCGCTCGCGTACCGGCGGAATTTTCAGCGGGAAAACATTCAACCTGTGATAAAGGTCGAGCCGCAATTTGCCTTCCTGGATGGCATCCTCAGGATCACGATTTGTCGCCGCTATCACACGTACATCGGTTTCCAGTTCCTGATTGCTGCCAATACGCATGAAAGAACCGGTTTCAAGTACGCGCAGCAATTTCACCTGAAGCTCGATCGGCATCTCGGTGATTTCATCGAGAAAAAGCGTACCTCCATTGGCTCGTTCGAAGTAACCCTTATGCTGGCGGTCCGCGCCGGTGAAGCTGCCTTTTTCATGCCCGAATATCTCGCTCTCGATCAACTGGGGCGATATCGCTCCGCAATTAACCGGAAGAAACGGCTGCTTTTGGCGCAAGCTCAAATCGTGGATGGTTTGTGCCGCCAGTTCTTTACCAGTCCCGCTTTCCCCCAATAACAATACGGTCGCTTCGGTCGGTGCCACGCGTCCGATATGGTTATAGAGCTTTTGCATAACGGGCGCGGCACCGAGCATCTGGCCGAAATGACCCAGGCGGCGGAGCTCGCTGCGCAGCGCGCCGATTTCGGTTTTCAAATCGACGGTGCGCGGCACGCGCGAAAGCAGGGCTTTCAAGCGGCGGAAATTGATCGGCTTTGTCAGATAATCGGCTGCTCCGAGACGCAATGCCTCGACGGCCGTTTCGATACTGGCATGGCCGGTAATAAGCACGATTTCCGTTGTCGAGCGCGATTCGATATCGTTAAATAGATCCATGCCGCTTCCATCCGGTAGTTTGAGATCTATTAAAACGACGTCCGGACGCTGGCGCGCGATCTGGATCTGCGCTTCACGTATATTGCCAGCTACCGCAGTAGAAAAACCTTCTGCAGTAGAAATTTCCACCAATGCTTCTCGAGTATTTAAATCATCGTCAACAATAAGTACATGGGGCATATGAAATATCTTGTATACGGCATTCGCCGCGTTATCATGCTTTTCGAGTGGCGCTCTTGCAGCACCTGCTTGAATCGGCTGTTTTTTCCCTTGATAGGTATGAGTGTCGTCAATCTTCTTGGACAGGGGTTTGACATGAGTCAACGCCAGTTGCGAATAAGCGTGTGAACACTTTGATTAAAATGTCGGACGGTTTTTACAGGAATTTTAAAAATGAAAAATGCTTCGCAAGCATGTCTTCATTTTTCCCCGCTGCATCTGGCAAAAATATTGCGAATCGACAGAACTTCCACCGTGGCTTCTAACGTGCATGAATGTGTAATGGGATTTATGGGACTTGATAGCTTTTTTAGCGGCGTCAGTGCCGCTGTTGAAACTGCCTGTGGCTTCCGCATGGTTAAACACATAAGACCGCACGCAAAAAGCTATAAAACGAGTTATACCTGCCTTTGCTGCATGACAGAGCTGGCCCCATGACGACAATATCTGCCGCCAATAGAGCCGTCTTCAGTCTGGTGCAAAATCGAGTAACGGCCAAGCGTACTACTCGTACGCGGTGCCTCTTATTTTGACGTGCCAGACGAACCTGATTTGCTGCTGCCCGAGCCCGACGTGCCGCTGCTGCCGGAAGAGCCGGTGCTACCGGAGGTGCCGGATGAGCCGGAAGTTCCGCTGGTACCGGACGAGCCCGACGAGCCGGTATCCGATGCACGACGATCGCAACCAGTAGCAAACATTGCACTTAATAAAGTAACGGCAAGCATTGTTTTAGAGATTTTTGATATTGCATTCATTCTCATTATCCTTTCAATAGAAAAATAATTTTATTTAATTTCGCTCATATCATTTATAAAAAGCAATGCAGTTTCAGGTACTAATTCCCCTTCGATATAGCTTTCGGAAGAATTATTTTGTTGTGCCTGTACTACCCGCTCCCGACGTGCCGGACCCAGACCCGGTCGTGCCGGAGCCTGATGTGCCAGAACCTGTTGTACCAGAACCCGGCGTGGAGCTTGAGGCCCCGGAACCTGGTGTAGAAGTGGAACCTGAAGCGCTGCCGGAACCCGGCGTGGTGGAGCCGGATGTATCCGAGCTTGAAGTAGATCCCGATGTACCGGAGCCTGCCGTACCGGAACTCGATGTGCTCGGTGCGGTTGAGCTCGACGTGCCGGAACCGGTTGTGCCGGAGCCTGTTGCACCTGGTGAACCCGCGCCCGAGTCGCTCGAGCGATTACAGCCCGCGAAAATTACGGTCAGCAAGCCTGCAAGTAATATGACCTTTGATTTACTCAACGCTGAATTCATTACTACTCCTTTCATTAAAATTAATCGACCCAATTTCTTGACTTCGTTATTTAAGATAAGTTTCGCAACTATCTCGTATAGCCAGTTTTATATCGGACGCACTTTCTATGCCAACTACGCCAACGGTATGTACTGACGCCGCTTCCGCCACATGAAATCATTTTTTAAATTTTTACTTCCAAAAGTAAAAATTACCGTAAAAAGTAAGGGTTACAGGAAAACAGATTCTGATTCGCCATGGATCTCTCGCCCGACAAAAAAGAATTTCGTTTTAACATATTTTCCCGCCTGCACAATCAATGATGCGAAGAATGAATTTCCATGTGGACATTCCACCGTGAAGTCCCCTGCGAGTCGGCAAGCTATATGGATGCGAACTGCGCTCCAACAAACGTGAGTCTCGTGAACATGATATGGTTAAAAATATGCAGATCGATGGCAAGCTCGTCTCAATTTACCGGCCTGATTTTTAGCCATTCATGCGAAGCAATCAAGCGAAGAAAAGCAAATAGGCGGGCAACCTGGATCCGGTTTACCGTACAGAATAAACGAGCAATTTATCTCCATGACACGAGTCATTGAATTATCGCAATTCGGTGCTGGACTATCGGATTAAAAATAGATAGGCGCTGACTTTCACATAGTGCGTCATCAAGTGCGATGAACTTCTGCATCGCACCAACCTGCTGAATAAGCGGCTCGAAATGGCACTCGATAAATCTCTTAAGCGCTTTGGCATGCTGTACGGGTCTTCCCTCGCAATGGAAAGGCTTTACCAGCAACTGGATAAGGTCGCTGTCACAGATGTCACGGTATTGCTTGCCGGAGAAAGCGGAACCGGCAAGGAATTAATCGCACAGACGATTCATCAGATCAGTCGCCGGTGCAGGGAAACCTTTATCGCAGTCAATTGCGGTGCGATCCCGGCCCATTTGATCGAAGCCGCTTTATTCGGCCATGAAAAAGGAAGTTTCACCGGCGCTGCGCGGCAGCATATCGGTTATTTTGAACACGCATCCCGCGGCACGCTTTTTCTCGATGAAATCACCGAGATGCCGACCGAGATGCAGGTGAAATTGCTGCGCGTGCTGGAATCCGGCATGTTTTTGCGTGTCGGTGGCAGCGAGGAGGTAAAGGTCGATGTCAGGCTGATCGCAGCGACTAATCGCGATCTCGACATTGCAGTCAAACAAGGCAGTTTGCGCGAAGACCTGATGTATCGTCTCGCTGTGTTTCCGGTGCGAGTGCCGCCGCTACGGGAACGCAACGGGGATATTGAACTGCTGGCGCAGCATTTTCTGCAAACCCTGAATGCCAAGGACAACACGAAAAAGACATTTTCCCGGCAGTCAATGGAAATGATCCGTTCTTACACGTGGCCCGGCAATGTCAGGGAATTGAAAAACGTAGTGCAACGCGCGTTCATTCTTTCAACCGACACGCTGGTCATTGAAGAGCACCTGTCGGATCTGTCCACGCGCAAGCCGACGATGCACGAAGGATGTCTGAATTTTTCGGTCGGCACGCCTTTGGCTGATGCGCAGCGTGAAATTATTTTAGCGACACTGAAGTATTTTGGCGGCAACAAACGACTGACTGCGGAAGCCCTCGGCATCAGTCTGAAAACATTGTACAACCGGCTGAAAGAATACTAAAACCTGCGGCATCTGCATCGAGCAAGAAGCTCGCGTACACCACTATCTCGTGCTTCTTTCTTTGCCAGTCATGCATTCCGCATCGGTATCATCCGTCAATGGCTTCCCCACCGTTCGAATGCAGCACCTGCCCAATTATGTACGAAAAGTCGTCACGGGCCAGAAATACATGTCCCAGCGGTCGTAAGCACCGAACTCCGCCACCTCCTGTACGGGGAAGCTGGTCAATAAGCTGGCCGATATCAAAGGCGTCTAGATCGGACCCGGTGCAAGACAGGGCACTGTCCAGCACCTATTTTCCGGCACTTTTTTGCTGGGTCCTGCTTTTTCCTGCTTTTTTCAAAGAAATCACCATAGCTTGCTTGACGGCATTCTTTTTTGTTTTTGGATGGCTCTTCCCGATCGTTCCATCCCGTTCCCATTCATGTACAAGCTTTTCCACGTTGCCACTGACCGCATCGCGGGTATTTCCTTTCTTCAGGCCCATGGTTTACCTCCTGCAAATATCCCGTTGCATACATGTTGCGGCCAATCAAACAGCTTAACTGCAGCGTCGACCGCGACTCACAAGAAAATAAGAAAATACGAGCAGATTCCATGCCATCATTCAACGCGGCATAGCCGTTGTCATCAAGAAGGATATGCGCAGCGCTTGCCAAGCGCCAGCGGCAACCAGGCAGGACGTTGCTACTGCAGGGGCCGATCATGCTGCCAATGCCTGCATGCGCGTAAAGGCTTCCAGCAATAAAGCCGGATCGCCCGCCGCGAGTTTTTTTGAATCGGACAATGTTTGCCTGAACCTGCGCGCACCCGGCATGCCGGTCATCAGGCCCAGCATGTGCCGCGTAATGCTGTTCAGTTTCAATTCGCCCGCGATACCGCCTTTGCCATAATGCTGCAACTGCAGGCGAATATACGGCAGCATCGCTTCGAGTATCTCGGCACGAGATTTCACCGTTGCGCCGTCATTGTAATAACGGGAATCGAACGATGCCATCGAATACGGATTGTGATAAGCCTCGCGGCCAATCATCACGCCGTCCACATGCAGCAAGTGCGCATCGATGTCCGCCTGGGTCTTGATGCCGCCGTTGACGATGATTTCCAGCCGAGGAAAATCACGCTTGAGCCTGTAAGCGAAGTCGTATCGCAGCGGCGGAATCTCACGATTTTCCCTGGGGCTCAATCCCGTCAGAATCGCGTTGCGCGCATGGACGATGAAAGTACCGCAACCGGCATCGGCTATCGTGCCGACGAAGTCACGAACGAAATCGTAAGATTCGGCTTTACCGATACCGATCCGATGCTTGACCGTCACATCAATCGATACGCTATCGCGCATCGCTTTGACACAATCGGCTACCAGTTCCGGTTCGGCCATCAGGCAGGCACCGAACGCACCCTTTTGCACACGCTCGGAAGGACAACCGCAATTGAGGTTGACTTCGTCATAGCCCCATTGCTCACCCAGCCTGGCGCTTTTCGCCAGATCGGCAGGCTCGCTGCCGCCCAATTGCAGCGCAACCGGATGTTCGTGATCGCTGAAATCAAGATGCCGCGCCACATCGCCATGCAGCAACGCGCCGGTGGTCACCATTTCCGTATAGAGGAACGCATGACGCGTAATTTGCCGATGGAAAGCGCGGCAATGCCGATCGGTCCAATCCATCATCGGCGCGATACATATTTTTCTGAATCCGTTCAAGCTTCCATTCAAGGGCGCCTCGCGGGGATCATGAATTTTTTGGTTTGTTCTGTTCATTCATTTCGTTGCACATATTATGCATTCACAGCGAATTACCATAAATTTGCCACAAATTGACGCCTATGGGTTCCATCATAAATATGGCGGAAAATGGCGTGCAAATAAGGCCAAATCCGACATGATAACGTCGAACCGCCAGGACATGCAGGCTTGAGACATGCAGGCTTGAGTCCAGGCGGCCGCAGCGCAACCGCAATGGCTTCTTCCGGGACTGCCTGGCAAGACTGTACCGGATTGCGTTGTCGTTGACATTGGATACAAATATCCTCAAACTGTGTCCGCGCCATCGGGGCAGCGCTTGGCGCTGCCGATTAAAATAAGCAAAAGCGTGAGACATCGAACCTCTGAGGCACTGCCTCACGCAGAGGCTTTCTCCTGCCCCGACCTGATCGATGCGCCGAACAGTAATTAAAAAAATCGGCCTGCATTCAATTTTTTACCCAAACCGGGTATCCATTTTTGGAGACGTCAATGAGTAATGTGCAGTGGACTGGCGGCGTGGAGCATTGGACAAAAAAAGGGGATATCAAGCTTTTTCTGTGGGAAAAACCCGCATCGCCGAAGGCTCGTCCGGCGGGAACGATTTTGTTTGTACACGGCTCCTCCATGGCTTCCCAACCCACATTCGACTTGCATGTGCCTGGCAGGCCATACTCGTCTGTGATGGACTGGTTTTCGGAACGCGGGTTCCACACCTGGTGCATGGATAACGAAGGTTACGGGCGCTCCGACAAAAACCGGCCGATCAATTTCGACATCAGCAATGGCGCCGACGATCTGGCCGCGGGAAGCGAATATATATTGAATCGGACAGACGGCAATAAGCTGCTCGTTTACGGAATCTCATCCGGGGCGCTGAAGGCCGCGCTGTTCGCTCAACGCCATCCTGAAAGAGTTGCGAGATTGGCACTCGATGCCTTCGTATGGACCGGCGAAGGCAGCCATACCTTGCAGGAAAGGCGCAAGAAGCTTCCCGAGTTCATTGCAAAAAACCGCCGTCCGATTGACCGCGCTTTTGTACACAGCATTTTCAACCGGGACCATCCCGGCACTGCGGATGAAAACACGATCAATGCATTTGCAGACGCCATACTGACGCTCGATGATTCGATGCCCACAGGCACCTATGTCGACATGTGCTCCAGGCTGCCGCTGGTGGACCCGAAAAAAATCACGATGCCGGCTATTGTTTTGCGCGGACAATTTGATGGAATCGCAGGCATGGATGACCTGATCAAATTTTTCAATCTTATCCCCAACATGGACAAGCAGTTCAGCATCATGGCAGGAATTTCCCACGCCAGCTTTCAACAGAAAAACTACTTGATGGTTTACCATATCCTGCACAGCTTTTTTTCGATGCCTGAACCTTCCTACAAAGGTAAATTATGAGAATTCCTTTCAAATCGGCAATTCTTGGAATTTTACTGTCGGCATCTGTCGGCTCGGTTTTTGCCCAGTCATATCCAAACAAGCCGGTCAAAATCGTGGTTCCATTCGCCCCCGGCGGTTTCACCGACGTGGTGGCGCGGATTATCGGACAGAAGCTTTCGATTGCGATGGGCCAGTCGTTCATAATCGAGAACAAGGCAGGAGCAGGATCAACTATCGGCACCGATTATGTCGCCAAATCGAGTCCGGACGGGTATACGCTGGTGATGGTCTCCACCACGCATGTAATCAGTCCGTGGCTATATAAAGACATGCCGTATGATCCGATAAAAAGCTTTGCCGTTATCGGAAAGCTGGTCGATTCACCCTATGTACTATTGGTCAATTCAAAGGTTCCCGCCAATAACGTCAAGGAATTCATTGCGTTGGCGAAGGCTCACCCCGACACCATCCATTATGCTTCGTCAGGCAACGGCAGCTCGCAACACTTGATGGGAGGACTTTTCGTTTCGATGACCGGGGCGCCGCTCAAACACATCCCTTACCGCGGAAGCGGTACGGCTGCGCAGGATCTGGTGGCCGGAATCGTGGAAAGCAGTTTCGCCGGAGTGCCCAATGCTCTTGCGCAGGTGCCGTCAGGTAGATTGAAGGCACTGGCCGTTACTACTGCGAAGCGCAGCCCTCAGCTACCCGATGTGCCCACCCTTCAGGAAGCAGGCGTGGCGGGTTACGACGCCTCGGTCTGGTTGGCTTTGTTGGCTCCGGCGGGAACGCCAAAAGAAATTATCAACCGGCTGAATTCGGAAATTGCAAAAATTCTGGCTACCCCCGATTCAACGGCCGCTCTCTCGAAAGCCGGAGTCGAGGTCAGCCTGTCGACGCCGGAGGCGATGACCGAATACATGATCCAGGAACACGAGAAATGGGGCAAGGTCGTCAAGGAAGCCCGCATCAAGGTAGACTGACAGGCTATTCCCTTTCCCTATCAAGCCCGCGCAAGCGGGCTTTTTGCATGGCCTCATCCGGTTTTGCATACGTGAAGTTGAAAAGAAAATAACATGATGAAAACCGGTATTACATCGACCTAAATCTTTATTCGAAAATCGCAGTAAAGTGATGTTACCGGTCCGGACGCAAACGTAATACCATGACAGCCAACCCAAATCATTTCCGAAAGGCGCAGCGACAGTATGCCGAATACACCCAATACTGAACATTTCTGGATGCCGTTTACCGCGAATCGGCAATTCAAGGCCAAACCGCGCATGCTGGTATCCGCATCGGGCATGCATTACACCACCGATGACGGGCGAAAGATTCTCGACGGCGCCGCCGGTCTGTGGTGCGTCAATGCCGGCCATGGCCATCCCAAAATCGTCGCGGCTATCCAGCAGCAGGCAGCGACGATGGATTACGCGCCGGTTTTTCAAATGGGACATCCCAAGGCGTTCGAAGCGGCCAGCGCCTTGGTGTCGATCGCTCCCGAAGGTCTGAACCGGGTCTTTTTTTGCAATGACGGTTCGGAAGCGGTCGATTCTTCGTTGAAAATCGCGCTGGCTTATCACCGCATGCGCGGCGACGGCTTGAAAACGCGCCTGATCGGCCGCGAGCGCGGTTATCACGGCGTCGGTTTCGGCGGCATTTCAGTCGGCGGAATCGCGGGCAACCGCAAGCATTTCGGCCCGCCGCTGGCAGGTGTGGATCATTTGCGCCATCCGCTCAACATCGCCAAAAATGCATTCTCGCGCGGCCTGCCGGAACATGGCGCCGAGATGGCCGACGAGCTCGAGCAACGCCTGCTGACCCTGCACGATCCGGCGACGGTTGCCGCGGTCATTGTCGAACCGGTTCAGGGTTCCACCGGGGTGATCCTGCCGCCCAAAGGCTATCTGCAAAAGCTGCGCGCCATTTGCGACAAATACGGCATCCTGCTGATTTTCGACGAAGTCATCACCGGCTTCGGCCGCGTGGGCACGCCATTCGCAGCGGATTATTTCGGCGTTGTACCGGACATGATTGCCTGTGCCAAGGGCCTGACCAACGCAAGCGTGCCGATGGGCGCGGTAATCGTGCGCCAAGATATACATGACACATTCATGGATGCCGCTCCGCAGAACGGCATCGATTTCTTCCATGGCTACACCTACAGCGGCCATCCGCTGGCATCGGCGGCGGCGCTGGCGACAATCGACGTCTACAAAAGCGAACAGCTGTTCGAACGCGCAGCAGGCATAGCGCCATACTTTGAAGAAGCCGCGCACAGCTTGCGCGGTTTGCCCTATGTAAAAGACATACGCAATCTCGGCCTGATCTGTGGAATCGAACTGGAAAGCGTGCCCGGCAAACCGACTGCACGCGCTTTCGATGCCTTCCTCAAATGTTTCTGGGAAAAAGGCGTGCTGATCCGCACCACCGGCGACATCATTGCATTGTCGCCGCCGCTGATCATCGAGAAACCGCAGATCGATCAGCTGTTCGGTGCGATTGCGGATGTCCTGAAGGCGCAAAAGGCAGTGCCGGAAACCGAGTCTGCGATTGCCTGAGCATCCTCCAGCAGGATGATAAAAAACTAACCGGCTGCGGGTGCAGTCTGACGCATCGCGGCCAGTTCGTTGAATACCAGCGCCGCCAGCACCACTGCCCCGCCGGTCAGCGTCGCCTGCGCCGGCACCTCGCCGACGCCCAGCCACGCCCATAACGGACCGAGCAACACTTCGAGCAGCGCCAGCAGTGAAATTTCCGGCGCGGATAACGATCTCGATGCGGCAACCATCAGCATGCACGGAAAACCGAGCTGAAACACCCCGAGAATGGCGAGAATGCCTATATCGTGCAGCGACGCGTGCCACGGCCAGCTCAGCGGCAGCATGGCCAGTGCCGAGAACACGCCGCCCAGCAATACCGCTGGAATCAGATCGACCCCGTGTCGCGCCTTTTTGAGCGTAATGACGTTCACCGACGCTGCGATCGGCACACCCAGCGCAACAGCCATTCCGGCGAGCTGCGTATTGTTCAACTCGGACAAGCCGCTGGCAAACATCCACACCATGCCGATGAAAGCAACGGCGATCGCCAACCACGTGCGGCCTGCAATTCGCTCGCGCAGGAAAAGCCATGCGAAAAAAGCCGTCAACAGCGGCGAAATGCTCATTACGATCAACGTGTTGGCGACCGTGGTCATCGTCAGCGCGATCATGAAGCAGCAGAACATCACGCACCACATCGCTCCGGACAGCAGGCCCAGCCTGCCCACGGCACGCACGGCAGGCAATGCCTTTTCCTTCTGTTGCCACAGCAATGCCGCAGCGACGAACAAGGCAGCAAACAGGCTGCGCCAGAAAGTCACCTCGAACCCGCGGGCTGTTTCCAGATGGCGTGTGAAGACACCCGCTATGCTCCACAGCGTTGTGGTGCTGATCATCAGCAAAACGGCACGGCGATGCAGGTTTTTATCAGGCATGGAGAAATAAACCGGAAAAGGCAAACCCGCTGATCCAAAACGGCATCGGTTATGCCGTGAAGGGTCAACGGGTCTCTGGACCGCTGATGATTTTACGCACTGTTGATCCTGTTCCTGCGAACGGTCAGCAGTGACGCAGCTTTACGCCGCTTCGCGCGATGCCTTCTTGCGCTCGTGTTCTTTCAGATAGCGCTTGCGCAGACGAATGCTCTTCGGCGTAATCTCGACCAGTTCGTCATCGTCGATGAATTCGACTGCATATTCGAGCGACATCTGAATCGGCGGCACCAGGCGCACCGCTTCATCCGTACCGGAGGAGCGGACGTTGGTCAGCTGCTTGCCCTTGATCGGATTGACGACAAGGTCATTGTCGCGCGAGTGGATGCCGATGATCATGCCTTCGTACACCGGATCGTTATGGACGACAAACATGCGGCCGCGATCCTGCAGTTTCCAGATCGCATAGGCGACGGCGGCGCCATCATCCTGGGAAATCAGCACGCCATTGCGACGGCCAGCCATCTCACCCTTGGACGCATCGACCGGCGCGTATTCGTCGAAAATATGGCTCATCAAACCAGTGCCGCGCGTCAAAGTCATGAATTCACCCTGGAAACCGATCAGGCCGCGCGCAGGAATACGATATTCGAGACGCACGCGGCCTTTTCCATCCGGCTGCATGTCCTGCAGGTCGCCGCGCCGGCGACCCAGCTCTTCCATCACGCCGCCCTGATTGGTTTCTTCGACATCCACGGAAAGCAATTCGAACGGCTCGTGACGCACGCCGTCGATCATTTTGAATACCACGCGCGGACGCGATACCGCCAGCTCGTAGCCTTCGCGGCGCATATTCTCGATCAGGATGGTCAGATGCAATTCGCCACGGCCAGATACCTCGAAAATCGTATCGTCAGGAGTCGGTGCGACACGCAGCGCGACGTTGGCTTTCAGTTCGCGCTCCAGCCGTTCGCGCAACTGGCGGCTCGTCACGAATTTACCTTCGCGACCGGCCAGCGGCGAATTGTTCACCATGAAGTTCATCGTCAGCGTCGGTTCGTCGACCGTCAGCATCGGCAACGCATCCGGAACATCCGGCGCGCACACGGTGGAGCCGATACCCAGTTCGTCGATCCCGTTGATCAATACGATATCGCCGGCCACCGCCTCGTCCACCAGCACTCGCTCTAAGCCTTTGAAATTCAGCACCTGGTTGATGCGCGCCTTGATCGGCGTGCTGTCGGGACCGTTCATGATCACCACGTCCTGCAGCGCCCTGATACGCCCACGGCTGATGCGGCCGATGCCGATCTTGCCGACGTATGACGAATAATCTAGGGACGATATCTGGAATTGCAGCGGGCCGTCCTGATCATCGTCGCGAACCGGCACATGTTCCAGCACCGCATCGAACAGCGGCTTCATCGTGCCTTCGCGCACATCCGACGACAGGCTTGCATACCCGTTCAGCGCGGAAGCGAACACCACCGGGAAATCCAGTTGTTCTTCGGTTGCGCCGAGCTTGTCAAACAATTCAAAGGTTGCGTTGATGACCCATTCCGGACGCGCACCCGGACGATCGATCTTGTTGACCACGACGATCGGCTTCAAACCGAGCGCCAGCGCCTTGCGCGTGACGAAACGGGTTTGCGGCATCGGTCCCTCGACCGCATCCACCAGCAGCAAAACGCTGTCGACCATCGACAGCACGCGCTCGACTTCGCCGCCGAAATCGGCATGCCCCGGGGTATCGACAATGTTGATATGCGTGCCTTCATACTCGACTGCGCAATTCTTCGCCAGAATAGTGATGCCGCGCTCTTTTTCAAGATCGTTGGAATCCATCACGCGCGCATCGACGTGCTGATTCTCGCGGAAAGTGCCCGACTGACGCAGCAACTGGTCGACGAGCGTCGTCTTGCCATGGTCAACGTGGGCGATGATGGCGATATTGCGGATGGCGCGTTTTGTATTTGACATGATCGTAATTTGCGAATAATTGCGGAATGCAGGAAACCGAACAGTATAGCACGCTGCAATCTACTAACCGGAAAAACTCCCGATATTTCAATGAGTTGCTGACGATTACGCTACACATGCCGGATCGGACGGCGCGATTCGAACGCCGGCTGCGATACGTCCGGAGCAAATGCTTACTTTCCGGCTATTTTGTTGCAATCAGCCGTTCAGGTGCGAGCACGCCGAATTCCGTCATTTGACCGGTGCCAAGCAATTTGCCATCGGCTTCACGATAGACCCGCACGCGGCCTTGCGCAGCCGGGACTGCCATTCCCTCCCTGCCGAGCGACAGCCGCTGACCGTGCAAAAATCGCGTTGCCAGTTGCTCCGGCAAACTCACCGCCGGGAACAACGACAGCAGCGCATCTACCGCTGAAAGTGATGCAACGCGTCCAGTTTCGGACAGGCCGGCAAATGCGTCGAGCGTCACCGCATGATCAATGGAAAGGCTTCCGACCCCGGTTCGGCGCAATGCATGCAGATGCGCACCGCATCCCAATGCCAGGCCGATGTCTTCGCCCAGCACACGGATATAAGTACCCTTGCTGCAGGTCACGCGCAAGGTCAGGTACGGTGCCCGATAGTCAAGCAACTCCAGATCGTGAATCGTCACCCGTCGCGCGGCGCGTTCAAGTACCACGCCGGCGCGCGCATATTCATACAGCGGTTTGCCGTCGCGTTTGAGCGCCGAATACATCGGCGGAATCTGGTCGAGCTCGCCACGAAACCGTGCAAGAACGGATTCGATTTGATCGCGTGTGACGCCGAGCGTTGGCGTTGGCCTTGGCGTTGCATTTCCTCCGGTCACATTCCCTTCGGCGACCAACGGGAGTGCAGAGCTCACATTTCCTGCGCCGACCAACGGGAGCGTAGAGCTCGGCTGTACACTTCCTGCGGTCGCCGCGCGCGTGGTCACAACTTCGCCCTCGGTATCGCCGGTGGTGGTGGTCATGCCGAGATGGACCACGGTCTCGTAGGTTTTGTCGGCATCGAGCAAGTCTTGCGCGAATTTCGTCGCTTCGCCGAAACACAGCGGCAACAGGCCGGTCGCAAACGGATCGAGCGTTCCGGTATGACCGGCTTTCTCGGCATTGAGCAGGCGCTTGGCCTGGATCAGCGCGTCGTTGCTGGAGTAACCGGCGGATTTATCGAGCAGTAGCACGCCGTGTACCGGCACCCGGTTTTTCCTGGACAGAAATGTCGCCATGCCAAATTAGTTGAAGTTCTACACATGCAGCAGGCGGCGGACGAACTCAACCCTGGTCCGCATCCTTGGCCCGCGTCGCATTCGCTTCGTCGATGAGCTTCGACAATTCCACGCCGCGTGCGGTCGACGTATCGTGCACGAAATGCAGTTCCGGAAGAGTATGAATAGTCAGGCGCCTGCCGAGTTGGCCGCGGATGAACCCGGCTGCCTTGCCGAGGCCGTTCACCGTATTCTGTATCGCCTCCTTGTCGTCGCTCAGCATGGTGAAAAACACCTTGGCATGCGCGTAATCGGGCGTGATCTGCACTTCGGTAATGGTGATCATCCCGACGCGCGGGTCTTTCAGCTCGAACGCAACGATTTCCGCCAGGTCGCGCTGGATCTGGTCGGCGACACGCAGGCCGCGCGCAGGGATGGATTTGCTGTGTTTAGCCATGATAATTGACGACCTGTTTTGACCGAATTCGGCGGGTGAGTTCCATGCATACAACCATGCAATCGCCCGCCTGATTCATGTCACAAGGTGCGAGCCACTTCCTGGACTTCGAACACTTCCAATTGATCGCCTTCCTTCACATCGTTGAAGTTTTTCAGGGTCAAGCCGCATTCGAAGCCGGCTTTCACTTCTTTCACATCGTCCTTGAAGCGCTTGAGCGAATCGAGTTCGCCGGTCCATACCACGACATTGTCGCGCAGCAGGCGTACCGACGCGCCGCGTCTGACCAGACCATCGAGTACATAGCAGCCCGCAATGGCACCGACTTTGCTGACCAGAATGACCTGGCGGATTTCGACCAGGCCCAATACCTGTTCGCGTTTTTCCGGCGACAGCATGCCGGACATCGCCGCCTTGATCTCGTCCACGGCATCGTAGATGATATTGTAGTAACGGATATCGATGCCGTTGGATTCGGCCAGCTTGCGCGAGGATGCATCGGCGCGGGTATTGAAACCGATGATGACCGCTTTGGACGCAAGCGCAAGGTTGACATCCGATTCGCTGATGCCGCCGACAGCCGCATGCACGACCTGCACGCGCACTTCGCTGGTGGACAGCTTCTGCATGGAATGCACCAATGCCTCCTGCGAACCCTGAACGTCGGCCTTGATGATCAGCGGCAGATTCTTGACCTCGCCGTCGGCCATTTGCTCGAACATGTTCTCGAGCTTGGCCGCCTGCTGCTTGGCCAGCTTCACATCGCGGAACTTGCCTTGCCGGAACAGCGCGATTTCACGCGCCTTGCGCTCGTCGCCCATCACCATCACTTCTTCACCGGCATTCGGCACTTCGGTCAAGCCCTGGATCTCGACCGGAAGCGACGGACCGGCTTCGCTGACGCTCTTGCCATTTTCGTCGAGCATCGCGCGCACCCGGCCATAGGAAGATCCGGCCAGCACCACGTCGCCGCGCTTGAGCGTGCCGGACTGCACCAGAATCGTCGCAACCGGGCCGCGGCCCTTGTCGAGCTTCGCTTCGATCACGAGGCCGCGGGCAGGCGCATTGACCGGCGCTTTCAATTCCAGTATTTCAGCCTGCAGCAACACGTTTTCAAGCAGATTGTCGATCCCTTCGCCAGTCTTGGCCGATACCGGAATGAACGGCGATTCGCCGCCGTATTCTTCCGGGACGACTTGTTCGGCAACCAGTTCCTGCTTGACGCGGTCCAGATTGGAGCCCGGCTTGTCGATCTTGTTGATCGCCACAACCAGAGGCACGCCCGCCGCCTTCGCATGCGCAATCGCCTCCTTGGTCTGCGGCATCACGCCATCGTCCGCAGCCACCACCAGAATCACGATATCGGTTGCCTTCGCGCCGCGGGCGCGCATCGCGGTAAACGCCTCATGACCCGGCGTATCGAGAAAGGTAATCATGCCGCGCGGCGTCTCGACATGGTATGCGCCGATATGCTGGGTAATGCCGCCGGCTTCGCCGGACGCCACTTTGGCACGCCGGATATAGTCAAGCAATGAAGTTTTGCCGTGGTCGACGTGACCCATCACGGTAACAACCGGCGCACGCGGCAATGCCTCGATGTCTGCGTGCTCGGCACCGTCTTCCAGCAATGCTTCAGGATCGTCGAGCTTGGCCGCATGCGCGGTATGGCCCATCTCTTCAACCAGGATCATCGCGGTTTCCTGATCGAGCACCTGGTTGATGGTGACCATCTGGCCGAGTTTCATCAAATGCTTGATGACTTCGGATGCCTTCACCGACATCTTGTGCGCCAATTCGGCGACGGTGATGGTTTCCGGCACATGCACATCTTTGACCACAGCTTCGGTCGGCGCCTGGAAATTGGTTTCGCGCTCTTCGGCATGAGAAGGACGCCGCCCTTTCGGACCGGCACGCCAACCATCGCGTCCGCCGCCGGTATTGCCTCCCCTGGTCTTGATGCCGACGCCGCGTTTTTTGGCATCGTCTTGCCAGGTGGATGACACATTGGCCGATTTGATCGATTTCTTGTCGGCGGCAGGCGCCGACTTCTTGTCGTCCTTTTTCTCACCGGGTTTTTTGTCGGTGGGCCTGTGCAATGTGCCTTCCGCCGCCTTCGCCTTCGCTGCCGGAGCTGCTGCCGGCGCAGGCGCCGGTTCGGGTGCCTTGACGGCTTTGCGCGGCGTATTCATCATCGCCTTGATCTGCGCAACTTCGTCCGCCACCACCTTGCGCGCGCGTTCAGTCACTGCAGCCTGTTCGGCAGCAGCGTCTTTGGCAACCTGCGCAGCCTTTTTCTTGGACTCTTCAGCGGCGGCGCGCTTTTTGTCCTCACCGGCGGCTTCGCCTTTTTTGTCTGCGGCAGGCGATGCAGCGGCCGATTTTACAGCTTCGATTTCAGCTTTGCGGCTTGCTTTTGCCTGCGCTTCCTTCTCGGCTTCCAGCTTGGCCAAACGTTCCTGCTTCTCGCGCAGGTCCGCTTCCTGACGTGCAATCAGCTCGGCATGACGGCGCGCTTCTTCGGCGCGGCGGGCCACCTCGGCTTCATCGATGATGGGAGCTGCTTCCTTGACCGGCGGCGCTTCTTCGACAGCCGGTTCGTCACGTTTGACAAAGGTGCGCTTTTTACGCACTTCGACTTGAATCGTGCGCGATTTGCCGGTCGCATCAGCCTGCTTTATTTCCGTCGTCTCTTTGCGCGTCAGCGTGATTTTTTTCTTTTCGCCGTCCAGCGCGGCGCCATGGGCACGGCGCAGATGCCCCAAGAGCTTGTCCTTGTCTTCCTTGGACAACTGGTCGGCCGTCGAGCTCTTGTCGACGCCTGCGGCACGCAACTGCGTGAGCAGCAGGTCAGCCGGCATCTTCAGCTCGGTGGCAAATTGGGCTACGTTGTTACTCGCCATTCATTCCTCTTTTCTATGTGACGCGGTGCATGACAATGAAACTTCCCCGATCATTTCGCTTCCGCGAGGCTCCATACCTTGGCTTGCAGCGCCTTGGCACGATCATCGTATTTGGCATCGATGAGCTTCATTTCTTCATCGGTCACATCTTTAAATTCATTTTCAATCAATTGACGCGCGCGCTCCGCGGGCAATGCCAGGATCGCGCCGAATTCGTCATAGGCCAGGCCGGCAAATGCATCGAGCGTCTTGATCCCGGCCAGACCCAGCTTGCCTGCGGTGACGCGATCCATCCCGTCCAGATTCGCCAGCGCGTCGTCCATGCCCTCGAGCCCTTCTTCCGACGCAATCGCCTCGGTTACCAGCGCATCGCGGGCGCGGTTGCGCAGCTCATTGACGGTATCTTCGTCAAACGATTCTATTTCCAGCATCTCGGTGATCGGCACGTAGGCAATTTCTTCCAGGCTGGCGAAACCTTCTTCGGCCAGAATGTCGGCGACTTCCTGATCGACGTCAAGTTTTTCCATGAACAGCGCACGTATCGCCGCGGTTTCCAGTTGCGACTTGTCGGCCGATTCTTCCGCAGTCATGATATTGATTTGCCAGCCGGTCAACTCCGCCGCCAGGCGCACGTTCTGGCCACCGCGACCGATCGCAATCGCGAGATTTTCCTCGTCCACCACGACGTCCATCGCGTGTTTTTCTTCATCGACCACGATCGACGAGACATTGGCAGGGGCCAGCGCGCCGATCACGAACTGCGCCGGGTCCTCCGACCACAGCACGATATCGACCCGCTCGCCACCCAGCTCTCCGGTCACCGCCTGCACGCGCGAACCGCGCATGCCGACGCAGGTGCCGATCGGGTCGATCCGCTTGTCGCTGGTGAAAACGGCAATCTTGGCGCGCACGCCCGGGTCGCGCGCCGCCGATTTGATTTCCAGCAGGCCTTGCTCGATCTCGGGCACTTCCAGCTCGAACAGCTTCATGATGAATTCCGGCGCGGTGCGCGACAGGATCACTTGCGGTCCGCGCGCGTTGCGCTCGATGCGCAGGATATAAGCACGCACGCGATCGCCGATGCGAAGATTTTCCTTCGGAATGGTCTGGTCGCGCGGCAGACGCGCTTCGATCTTGCCGGATTCCACAATCGCGTCACCGCGCTCCATACGCTTGATGGTGCCAGTCACCAGCGAATCGCCGCGCTCCAGGAAGTCGGCCAGGATCTGCTCGCGCTCCGCATCGCGAATGCGCTGCAACACGACTTGCTTGGTATCCTGTGCAAAGCGACGGCCGAACTCGACCGATTCGATCGGTTCTTCGATATGGTCATCGATGTCGATATCGTCGATCTGCTCTTTCGCCTCGAAATGCAGAATCTCCTGGTCGGGCAATTGCAGGCCGGCTTCGTCCGGCACCACGTGCCAGCGGCGGAACGATTCGAATTCGCCTGTTTCGCGATCGATTGCGACGCGAATATCCACATCGCCCTCATAACGTTTCTTGGTCGCCTGCGCGAGCGCGTGTTCAAGCGCCCCGAAGACGATATCCTTATCGACGTTTTTTTCGCGCGCCAGCGCATCGACCAACAATAAAACTTCGCGACTCATGCTTTGCGACTCCTAAAATCCACTTTCGGCACCAAACGCGCCTTGTTCACATCGGCGAGCGTAAACTCCAGCATCGCCGGCCCATCGTTTCCTTCGAATTCCAGCTTCAACTTGTCGCCATCGGGCGCCTGCAAAATCCCCTGAAACGACTTGCGGTTGGCCGCACCCGGCATCGGCATGCGCAATTTCACCACCGCTTCCTGCCCGGCAAACCGCGCATAGTCGGCCGCCTTTTTCAAAGGCCGATCCAGTCCCGGCGATGACACTTCCAAACGCTCGTATGAGGCATTTTCCACCGTCAATACATGCAGCAGCTGATGCGTCACTTTTTCGCAGTCATCAACGGTGATAGGACCGTTACCGATTTCCTGCGGCGCAAAATCAATGTACACGCGCAGCAAGCCGCGCCCGGCTTGCTCGAAATCCACAAGCTCATAACCCATGCCAGCCACAGTCTTTTCAATCAGTTCCAGCAACTGCAAAGCAATTCTCCATATAACCCCATAAACCGGACTCCAATGCCGTACCTCGATCTGCCAAAGCTTGCGCATACAAGCTGTTTAGCAAAAAAAAAATGGGCATCTGCCCATCTTCTTTATCGTTTAGGTCGCTGGCGATTGTTTTCCACAAAGGTTTTGTGGGGGCGACTTTTGTTAACTGTCAAATTATAGCCGATTAATGTGGTTTCCGCAATGCCGCAATAGGAAACCCGGCAGGCAATTTATAGTGCTTGCCGGCAAAATGCTGCCTATAGCGCTTTCAAATGGCAACGAATCCAGACAATATACAGCCACGCAATACAGGTTTATTGCACTATGGACACATTAGCCTCTCGGACGACGACGAGGCATCCCTTGGCCACCCACTCCCTGTCCGCCCTGTCCGCCCTGGCCTTGCCTGCCTTGTCCACCGCGCCCCGGCCCGCCGTTGCGGCGCGGTTGGCCCATGCCGGGGAATCCGAGCGCAGTTTGCAGAGGATCGGGTTGACGCGAGCGCGGCTGTTCCTGACCCCGTCCTTGTCCTTGAGTATGGCCCTGTCCCTGATTTTGTCCCGGACTGCGCCTGTGGCCTTGACCATTTTCATATCCGTTGCCATTGCGATCGGCACCACCCTGACGGCCTTTGGCAGGCTGGTTGTCTCCACCGGTCTTGTCCAGACCGCTGATCTTCAACAAGTCGCGTACCGCATGCTCGTCCATTTCTTCCCAGCGGCCGCGCTTCAAGCCGTGCGGCAGCGTCATCGCGCCGTAACGGGTGCGAATCAAACGCGACACGGTGAGGCCGACCGCTTCGAACATGCGACGCACCTCGCGGTTGCGGCCTTCGCCGATCGTGACGCGGTACCATTTGTTGATGCCTTCTCCGCCGCCGTCGGCGATTCTGGAGAATTGCCCCGTGCCGTCATCGAGCTCGATGCCGCTCAACAGTTTTTGGCGCATGCCCTCTTCCAGTTCGCCCAGCGTGCGTACCGCATATTCGCGGTCAATGCCATAACGCGGATGCATCAGCCGGTTGGCAAGATCGCCCGAAGTTGTAAACAACAGCAAGCCCTCGGTGTTGAAGTCCAGCCGCCCGACTGCCAGCCATTTGGCGGCTTTCATGTTCGGAAGGCGATCAAATACCGATGGCCGGCCTTCCGGGTCGTTATGACTGACGATTTCGCCGGCCGGCTTGTGATAGACCAGTACGCGCGGCGGCCGTTTGCTGACTCTGCGCTGAAGTAATTTGCCATTGATGCGTACCTGGTCGGCCGGCAATATGCGCTGACCGATGTGGGCCGGCTCCCCGTTGACCGACACCCGCCCGGCAATGATCAGCTCTTCCATATCGCGGCGCGAACCGAGACCGGCTTCTGCCAATACCTTGTGCAATTTGGGAGCATCGTCATCCGCCGTCAGATCGCGCCGGACGGTCTTTGCCGGTCCCGGGCGGCCATTGTGCCGCATGTCGCCGCCCGATTTTTCTTCTTCATCGGCCAGACTGTCGAATGCATCTGATGTGACAAAAGAAAATACTTCATCCGCATCCCCCGGCTTCGGGCGGGGTGATGCTTTATTGATACCGTTGCTCGCCTGGCTGCGCGGCTTCTGAGATGTTTTTTTCCCTTTTTGACGATCTTCGCGAGCGGGCCGACCGTTACGTTCCCTGCGCGGCTGCACGGCGGCAGGCCCGGCATGTTCGCCGGCAGTCTGCTGCCCTTGCACTTCATCCGATTGCGGCACGCCCATCGCATCCGCTGCGAGCTCTGCACTCCCGTTGGTCGCCGAAGGGAGTGCAGAGCCGGGCATGCCGGCATTCATGCCATCGCCGGAGCGCGGCGTACTGCGAGCCCGCCTTAAAGTGCGCGGGCCGCGCACGCCGCGTTTTGCCGGTTTGGCGCCGTTGGACGCCTTTACCGGCGCATCGTTTTCCGCAGGCGTGTCGATAGCGTTGACAGTCTTTGGCGTCGGCTCGGACTCCGTGGAGTCGGAGCTGATTACCGGCGCATCATTTTGGGTAGGAAGAGTCATTGTTCGATTCTTGGTTGTGCTGACCTGGCGCAGCGTCAACCGTTGATTCGGGCGCAGGGTCGTGAGCAGATGCTTCAATTGGTGAAATTTCAACTGGTGAAACGGCATGGCCGGGATCGGACTGAACCTCGGCCTTGGGGTCTTCGGCAACAAATTCCGCAGCAATAGCCACCGCAGCCGAATCATCGTCTTCACGCGACTCCGCGGTAAAGTTCATTGCCGTCTGGTCCAGACTGGCTTGCAAATCGGCTTCCAGCGCGCGCATTTCCAGCAATGCACCGCCCTGCATGTCGCCTTTCATTACCTGTTGCAGCGGCGGCAATTGGTCCAGAGAAGTCAGGCCGAGATCGTCCAGAAACTGCCTGGTGGTCGCAAACAGCGCCGGACGCCCCGGCACGTCGCGATGACCGATCGCTTCGATCCATCCGCGGTCTTCAAGCATCTTGATGGTCTGCGAATTGACCGTCACGCCGCGGATCTCTTCGATATCGCCGCGCGTCACTGGCTGACGATACGCAATGATCGCCAACGTTTCGAGCGTCGCACGCGAATATTTCGGCGGCTTTTCGGGATTGAGCCGTTCGAGATAAATCTTCATCTCGGGGCGGCTCTGGAAACGCCAGCCGGTCGACAGGCTGACCACTTCGACACCTTTGTCGGACCAATCGCTGCGCAGTTCCTCAAGCATCAGCTTGATCGACTCGGCATCGACTTCGTCCACGCTCTGGCCATTGTCGACAAAGAGTTTTTTCAAGTCGTTGATCGACAAGGGCTCGTGCGTGCACAGCAATGCGGTTTCGAGGACTTTCTTTGCCTCAGGAGTATTCATGTACGATTCGTGTACGGCTTGTTTAGTTGCAATTTGCAGAGGTTATATTCAACGACAAGCACCTATTGATGCCGCCCGGATAGAGAACTCGTTGATGCTGCTTTCCGACGCCCGTTTTAGAGGAGGTGTAATAATGGGCGGGAATTTTAAGGCTGTTAAAACTTGGTTGCGGGGGCAGGATTTGAACCTGCGACCTTCGGGTTATGAGCCCGACGAGCTGCCAGACTGCTCCACCCCGCGCCTGAATAGTGAACTATACATGGTATCTGCCGGCAAAGCAAATTCAATCGCAGAATGCGTGCAGTGATACACTTGTCAATCCACTTTTATCACACTCGGCAACACCGCAGGCAATGGCGGCAAACCGCCTGATCGACCGCTTGGGTAACGTCATCAATCCGTAGTCTCTATGAAATTCTGCTCCGAATGCGCCCATCCTCTGTCAGTGTTGATACCGCCGGACGACAATCGTCCACGTTATGTGTGCGGCCAATGCGGCGCGATTCATTATCAGAACCCAAAGATGGTAATCGGTTCCATCCCGATCTGGCAGCAGGATGGCAAGACACAGGTGCTACTGTGCAAACGCGCAATTGAACCGCGCCGCGGTTATTGGACATTGCCTGCCGGTTTCATGGAAAACAACGAGACGACCGCCGATGCCGCACTGCGCGAAACCGAGGAGGAAGCCGGCGCGCGGATTGAGTTGCATCAATTGTTTTCACTATTGAACGTTCCGCATGTGCATCAGGTGCATATGTTTTATCGAGCGACATTGCTCGACCTCGACTATGCGGCGGGAACCGAGAGCCTAGAAGTGAAATTGTTTTCCGAAGACGAAATCCCATGGGACGATATTGCCTTTCAGACCGTCGGGCATACGCTGAAATTCTTTTTTTCCGATCTGGCAAATATCAGGAATGGCGGCAGCTACGGTTTCCACGCCCTCGACATCCTGAAGCCGATCCACCGGCCCGAATAAATTCCGGTACATGATGCAACGCGTTCTGCAAAAAGGCGGACGACCTTGATGTATCCGCCTTCATGCAGCGTGTTTCGCCGTTACCAGTTTGCCTCGCGCTCGGGCGTCGCACTGATGTTGTGTATCGACAGATCGGCCCCGTCGAATTCCTGCTCCGGCTCCAGCCGGATGCCGACCGTCTTCGTCAGCAAGCCATAGATAATCGCACTGCCCGCCAAGGCGATCACGACTCCCAGCGCGGTGCCGATCAGTTGCGACATGAAAGACACGCCGCCGATTCCGCCGAATGCCTTTTTTCCGAAAATCCCCACGGCCAGTCCGCCCCATGCGCCGCACAGGCCATGCAACGGCCACACGCCCAGCACATCGTCGATCTTCCATTTGTTTTGCGTCAGTGTAAACATCCATACGAAAATTGCGCCGGCCATGCCGCCGGTAACCAACGCGCCGAGCGGATGCATCAGGTCGGAGCCGGCACACACCGCAACCAGACCGGCAAGCGGGCCGTTGTAGGCAAAGCCGGGATCGTTCTTGCCGAGCACCAGCGCAACCAGGGTGCCGCCGACCATGGCCATCAATGAATTGAGCGCAACCAGACCGTTTACCTTGTCCAGCGTTTGTGCGCTCATCACGTTGAAGCCGAACCAGCCTACCATCAGAATCCATGCGCCCAGTGCGAGAAAAGGAATGCTGGAAGGTGGATGCGCGGAAATCGCGCCGTCTTTTGAATAACGGCCGCGACGCGCGCCCAGTAGCAGCACCGCCGGCAATGCAGCCCAGCCGCCGACCGCGTGCACCACCACCGATCCGGCGAAATCGTGGAATTCGGCGGAAAATGCCGTCTTCAGCCAGGCCTGTACGCCGAAGCGCTGGTTCCATGCAATGCCTTCGAACAATGGATAGAGCAGACCGACCAGCAACGCAGTCGCGACCAGTTGCGGATAGAACCTGGCGCGCTCGGCGATACCGCCGGAAATAATGGCCGGAATGGCGGCCGCAAAGGTGAGCAGAAAAAAGAACTTGACCAGCTCGTACCCGTTTTTGACTGCGAGCGTTTCTGCGCTGCCGAAGAAATTGATACCGTATGCAAGACTGTAGCCGACGAAAAAATAAGCGATGGTGGAAACCGCGAAATCGACTAATATTTTGACCAGCGCATTGACTTGATTTTTTTTGCGTACCGTACCGAGCTCAAGAAATGCGAAACCGGCATGCATTGCCAAAATCATGATGGCGCCAAGCAATATGAACAAGGTGTCGCCACTGTTTTTCAATGCATCCATGCAAAAATCTCCCAATAAATGTGCAAAATCAAACCAGAATATTCCAGGAAAGCAATAATCATTCCATTTTGGTGCAAATTAGCAAGTATTTGATTTTATTAATGATTTTTCGAATGACCAACATAAAAAATATTATCTGCACTGCTATCGTGCAGCTGTGTTGTCCAGATTGGTGAATTGAGATGATTCCGTGGCTGGAAGGACAAGATCCCTTTCCCGATGTGTCGCAGGCGCTGACCGAGGCCGATGGCGCCCCGGGCCTGCTGGCGGCGGGCGCCGATCTGTCGCCGCAACGCCTGCTGCAAGCTTATCGGCACGGGGTGTTCCCGTGGTTTTCCGAAGGCCAGCCGATTTTGTGGTGGAGTACCGATCCGCGCATGGTGTTGTTTACCGACCGCTTTGCGATATCCGCCAGCCTGAAGAAAACCTTGAAAAAAATCCACAAAAGCATGGTTTCGGATCACCGCTGGCAGGTACGTTTCGACACGTCGTTCGAACAAGTGATGCGCGCCTGCGCCGCGCCGCGCCGGGATAGCACGGGAACATGGATTTCGGAAGACATCATTCGCGGTTATTGCGCATTGCATCGGATGGGATACGCGCATTCGTCGGAACTATGGCTGGACGGGCAACTGGTCGGCGGCGCTTACGGTATCTGCATCGGGCGCATGTTCTATGGCGAATCGATGTTTGCGCGGGTCACCGATGCATCCAAGATTGCATTGGCATATCTGGTGCACTTTCTGAAAAATAACGGCGTCGCGATGATAGATTGCCAGCAGGAGACATCGCATCTGGCGTCACTGGGCGCGTTTCCGATTGCGAGAAATGAATTCATCGGCAGGCTGCGGGAAGCCATCGAGCAGCCGCAGATTAAAATATGGAAACCGATGGAATTATTTTGACTGCTGCGGCAAAAAACTTTGCATCACACCCTCGGTACAGTGTAAATTGTAATGATTAATATCGTTGTCGGGCAAGACGCATATGACGCATCTTAAAGACCTACCTTTTTCTACCTTACAGTTCTATGCCACTGCGCCGTATCCATGCAGTTATCTGGAAAACCGGCAGGCGCGCTCGCAAGTCGCCACGCCGTCGCATCTGATCAATGCCGATGTCTATTCGGAGCTGGTCAAGAACGGTTTCCGCCGTAGCGGCATTTTCACCTATCGCCCCTATTGCGACGGCTGCCAAGCCTGTACCCCGGTACGCGTCAAAGTCGAGGAGTTCTCGGCTAATCGCAGCCAGCGCCGTGCATGGGCCAGCCACAGGCACCTGAACGCCCTGGTCACCAAGCTGGCATACGTCCCCGAGCATTACGATCTCTATTTGCGCTACCAGGCCGCGCGCCATGCCGGCGGCGGCATGGACCAGGATAGCCGCGATCAGTATGCGCAATTCCTGTTGCAGAGCAAAGTCAATACGCGGCTGGTGGAGTTTCGCGCCGCAGACGGCACGCTGTCCATGGTCAGCATCATCGACGTGCTGGACGACGGCCTGTCGTCGGTCTATACCTTCTACGATCCCGATGTGCACGGTTCCTCTTACGGCACCTATAACGTGCTTTGGCAAATCGAGCAGGCAAGGCAGCTCAACATGCCGTATGTCTATCTGGGTTACTGGATCGAAAACAGCGGCAAGATGGCATACAAGATCAATTTCAAACCGATTGAAGCACTGCGCCAGGGAAAGTGGGCCGAGCTGAAATAAGCAAGGCAATTCTCGCTTCATGTAGCGAGAATTGCCAACTGCATCCCCGGCGCGCGTTAAAATAGCGCACCAACAACATATTGCCTGTCATTTCCATCACTGCAGAAATGACTCCACGGCGATTTATCGCTTATTCCATCATCGTGCCGGATAAATTACTCTACGCCCTCGCCCGCCCTTTTCTATTCTCGCTCGATGCAGAAGCTGCGCACGATCTGGCACTGCCGTCACTGAAACGCGCCGCTGCGCTCGGCGTTACCAGGGCGATTGCAAAACCCGAATCCGATCCGCGCACCCTGATGGGTATTACATTCCCGAACCCGGTCGGCCTGGCGGCCGGGCTCGACAAGGACGGCGCCTACATCGATGGCCTGGCATCGCTCGGCTTCGGCTCCGTTGAAGTCGGCACGGTCACGCCGCGTGCGCAGCCCGGTAATCCGAAGCCGCGCATGTTCCGCCTGCCGAAGGCAAATGCGATCATCAACCGGATGGGCTTCAATAACGGCGGCGTCGATGCGTTCGTTGCCAACGTACGGGCTTCCAGGTTTTACCAGAACAAGGAAGGCGTGCTGGGACTTAATATCGGCAAGAATGCCGATACACCGATCGAACGGGCGGCGGACGATTACCTGCTGTGCCTGGAAAAGGTGTATCCATATGCGGATTACGTAACGGTCAATATCTCGTCACCCAACACCAAGAATCTGCGGCAATTGCAAGGCGCATCCGAACTCGATGCGCTGCTGTCCGGCCTCAAGCAGGCGCAGCAGCGACTGGCCGACCGGCATCGACGCTACGTACCGATCGCACTCAAGATTGCACCGGATATCGACAGCGAGCAAATCAAGACGATCGCCGGTGCGCTGATCGCGCACAGGATGGATGCGGTCATCGCAACCAATACCACCATCGCGCGCGATGCGGTGCGAGGCCTGCCGCATGCGGAAGAAGCGGGCGGACTGTCGGGAGCGCCGGTATTCGATTTATCCAACGCGGTGATCCGTATGCTGAAGGCGGAATTGGGCGATGCGCTGCCCATCATCGGCGTCGGCGGCATTTTTTCAGGCGAACAGGCACAGGCAAAAATCGATGCAGGTGCATCGCTGGTGCAGCTCTACACCGGGCTGATTTATCGCGGTCCGGCACTGGTACGGGAATGTGCGGCAGCGCTGCGCAAGTCGCGTTAGCACGTCGCAGCCGGGCGCTTCACCTTTGATCGTCGGGCGTCCCGTTCAGCGCGCCGTCAATGTCGGCGCGTGTCAGCCCTGGCGCAAATTGCAGGATGAAATCATACATGTAGGACCGCAAATAGGCGCCGCGGCGCACTGCCAGCCGCGTGACATTCGGCGCGAACAGATGGGTTGCATCGATTGCCTGCAAGCTCTTGCCGCGATAGTGCTCGAGCGCCATTGATGCGACGATGCCGACGCCCAGTTCCAATGCGACATATTGCTGGATCACGTCGGAATCCATTGCCGTCAGAACAATATCGGTAGCGATGCCGGCTTGCTGGAAGGCGGAATCGATGTGGCCGCGTCCGGTGAAACCGACGTCATAGGTGATCAGCGGATAAGCTGCCAGATCCTTGAGGGAAACAGGCCTGCACGACAACAGCGGATGCCCGTCTGGCACTACGATCACATGGCTCCACTGGTAACACGGAAATGAAATCAAATCATCGAACTGGCTTAAACCCTCGGTGGCAATGCCGATATCGGCTTTGCCGGACAGTACCAGTTCGGCGATGTGTTCCGGCGAACTTTGCTGCAATGCGATGCGCACTTCGGGAAACGCGCTTCGGAAAGCCTGCACCACTGTCGGCAATGCATAACGCGCCTGGGTATGAGTAGTCGCCACCGTCAACGTGCCATTCTTCAAACCGGAATATTCCCGACCGGCCTGCTGCAGGTTTTCCGCCTCCAGCAGCAGGCGATCGATGATCTGCAAAATTCCCTTGCCGGGGTCGGTCAGACCGGTCAGGCGTTTGCCGTTGCGCTCGAAAATATCGACACCCAGTTCCTCTTCCAATTCGCGAATCTGACGACTGACGCCAGGCTGCGACGTGAACAGCACGTTGGCTACCTCGGTCAGGTTATAGCCGCGGCGCGATGCTTCCCGGATTGAACGTAGTTGCTGAAAGTTCATGGTGGGTCTTTAAGTAGTTGAGGGCTGCGTACTGTTTTGCTTAACCGTATCGATCTGGGTATCTTCATCGATCCGGATATTTTCACCGAGGCTTATCTTTGCTCGCGTTTAAAATGTTGGGGACAGAGTAACTCGGCGCATTCGCGCCTTATAAACTCTGTCCCGCAATGCAGTTAAACGGCCTCATCGACAAATATATGCAACCGCTTGGGGCGCACCACCAGCGTTTCGCCTTCCTTCAATTTCAGTTGCGTAAAACGTTCATTCGAAATCACCGCTTCTATCAATTCGGAATTGTCGGATCGCTCAAGTTCGAGCTGGGCGAGCGGGCCGATCGCGTGCACCCGTTTCAGTTGCACCACGATGCCTTCGGCGTCAGGCGTATGTCGGTCGATTTCAATATCGTGTGGCCGCACATAGCCGATGCCTTTGGCATCCTGTGCCTGCGCGTAGTCGGGCGCGTCGAAAGCGACACCGCCGGCTTCGAGCACGCCTTGATGCACGCGGCCATGGAACAGATTCACATTGCCGAGGAAGCCGTAGACAAAAGGCGAAGCCGGATGGTTATAAACCTCGCTCGGCGCGCCGATCTGCTCAACCTTGCCCCTGTTCATCAGCACAATCTGATCCGCAACCTCCAACGCTTCTTCCTGATCATGCGTGACGAAAATGCTGGTGACATGCAATTCATCATGCAATCTGCGCAGCCAGCGCCGCAGTTCTTTGCGCACCTTTGCATCGAGCGCACCGAACGGTTCATCCAGCAACAGCACGCGCGGCTCCACCGCCAACGCGCGCGCCAATGCGATACGCTGGCGCTGGCCGCCGGACAGCTGCGGCGGATAACGGTCGGCCAGCCAGTCGAGCTGCACCAGTTCCAACAACTGCTTGACCTTGTCGCGAATCTTCGCTTCGGGCAGACGCACATTGCGTGGTTTGACGCGCAGGCCGAATGCGATATTTTCAAACACGCTCATATGCTTGAACAACGCATAATGCTGGAACACGAAGCCGACCTGGCGCTCGCGCACATGGCGCGCCGATGCATCTTCATTGTCGAGCAGCACCCGGCCGGAATCGGGATGCTCCAGGCCTGCGATGATGCGCAGCAGCGTGGTTTTGCCGCAGCCGGATGGTCCCAGCAGCGCAGTTAGTTCGCCGGCGGGGAAATTTAGCGAGACGTTATCGAGTGCGACGAAATCGCCGAATTTCTTGGTAATGTTTTTGACTTCGATACTCATCAATGCTCCTGGATCGGTTGCAGCGCCGTATCGTGCAGACGCCATTCGATGAATGACTTGAGCGCCAGCGTAACCAGCGCCAGCAGCGCCAGCAGCGATGCCACCGCGAACGCCGCCGCGAAGTTATATTCGTTGTAAAGAATTTCCACCTGCAGCGGTATCGTGTTGGTTTCGCCGCGGATGTGGCCGGAGACGACCGATACCGCGCCGAATTCGCCCATCGCTCGGGCGTTGCACAGGATAACGCCATACAACAGGCCCCACTTGATATTGGGCAGCGTTACATGCCAAAACGTCTTCCAGCCGGAAGCGCCGAGTACCAGCGCCGCCTCTTCCTCCTCGTTGCCCTGCGCTTGCATCAGCGGGATCAACTCGCGCGCGACAAACGGGAAGGTAACGAAAATGGTCGCCAGCACGATGCCTGGCACTGCAAACAGGATCTTGATGTCGTGCGCCTGCAACCACGGCCCGAGCCAGCCTTGTGCGCCGAAAAGCAGCACATAAATCAAGCCGGAAATCACCGGCGACACGGAAAACGGCAAATCGATAAAGGTAAGCAAAATGCTTTTGCCGCGAAATTCGAACTTCGCAATCGACCATGCCGCCGCCACGCCGAACACCAGGTTCAACGGCACTGCAATGAGCGCGGTGATGAGGGTAAGCTTGATTGCCGACACTGCGTCCGGTTCGATAATCGAGGTCAAATAAACTTGCCAGCCCTTTTTGAATGCTTCAACAAATACGGCAACCAGGGGCACGAACAAAAACAGTGTCAGGAAGACCAGTGCAATGCCGATCAGCAGCAGGCGAATCGACAGCGGTTCCAGCGTGGCGGAAGGCGCATGGATCGGCTCCCCGCGGGCGCGTACCGGTGTCGTGATTGTCGGTGTTGCAACGGCGGCCATATCAGGCTTTCTCCCACTGGCCGCGTTTGCGGGTCCAGGCTTGCAATAAATTAATAATGAGCAGCAGCACGAACGAGGCCGTCAACATCACCAGCGCGATCGCGGTCGCCCCGGTATAGTCGTATTGCTCCAGCTTGGTAATGATGAATAACGGCGTGATCTCGGACACCATCGGCATATTGCCGGCGATGAAAATAACGGAACCGTACTCGCCGGTCGCGCGGGCAAACGCCAGCGCGAACCCGGTCAATAGTGCCGGCAGCACCGTCGGGAATATCACCCGGGCAAAAGTTTGCCAATGAGTCGCACCCAGGCTGGCGGCGGCTTCTTCCAGTTCACGTTCGGCATCTTCCAGGATCGGTTGCACGGTACGCACGACAAACGGCAAGCCGATGAAAGTCAGCGCGACGACGACACCCAAAGGAGTGAACGCGACCTTGATTCCCAGCGGTTCAAGAAAGCGGCCGAGCCAGCCGTTGGACGAATATAGCGCCGTCAATGCAATCCCTGCCACCGCAGTGGGCAGCGCAAAAGGCAAATCGACCAGCGCATCGACGATCTTTTTGCCGGGAAAGGTGTAACGCACCAGCACCCATGCGACGATTCCGCCAAACACTACGTTGAGCGATGCGCCGATCAATGAAGCGCCAAAGCTGAGTTTGTACGATGCCACTACCCGCTCCGATGTTACCGCGGCCCAGAACGCGTCCCACGTCATGGTGAATGTTTTGATAAACACTGCCGACAAGGGGATCAGAACAATCAATCCGAGATAAAAAAGAGTAAAGCCAAGCGACAAATTGAAGCCAGGCATTACCCGTGACGCCGTTTTTTTACTGATAGATTTTTTTATGGCAACTTCCATGCATATTCTCTTTATTACAATTACAGCTATGAAAGCGCAATAATTGCATTTAAATGTTATAAAGAGAACGACTTTTTTTGCATTTTTATAGTCGTATTTTGCATAAAGGGAGTTTAGAGCATAGGGGGCGCCCTGAAAATGGCGACGATTATTCGTTGTTCAGACGCTAAATTGCAGAATTGGCTCGGACACGCCGCGCTGGCAGACTGCCTTGGAATAGCCGGTTGATGGCACTGTCGCAGCCAGACACTGCAATTTGGACAAGCCGAGCCGCCAATCGCCAAGATTGGATTCCGCATTGATATGACCGAGCGCACCGGCATTGACAAATTCGCTACCCCAAACACTGGCCCAGTAAGATGCGCAACGGCTTTTCATCCATGGATCATTGGTGCTGGAGATCATGATGGAAGCAAAAGGCAATTTAACCTTCCGCAAAATTTCCGAAATGCCGAACTTGCGCGGATCGGCTGGCGCCACCAGCAAAGCGCCCAATATATTAGGTGCGGTTGAGGCGGCGCAATGAACCGTAGTCAGGCAACCAAAGCTGTGCGCCACAATCAATGCCGGTTGAGTGGAAATGCGCAACACGCGATCCAGCTGCTCCGACCACGCAGCCAGATCCGGCACATCCCATTGCGCCTGCTCTATGCGTTCGAAGTAGGGATACAGACGTTGCCAGCGTGACTGCCAGTGATCCGGCCCGCTGCCGTGCAAGCCCGGAACTATCAGTATCCGGAAATCCAGTATCGAGCTGCGCGCCATGTCAATCCGCTCCGACAGGCGAAATCGGAACTGTCGGCGCAGGCATGCCATCGCCCGGCGTACCAGCCGGAGTCAACGATGCCTTGGGCGAATCCCATAAAAACCCCTGGGCATAAATAGTCTGGCCGTTGTTTACAGTGAGTTCATTCAAGATGTTCAAGGTCCCGATATTTTCCACTCGCTTGAAAATCACCTGCACGCCGAGACTGCTGCAATCGCTCAGCAATTTGACCGTTGCCCTGTGAGCCGCCAACTCGCGTGCATCGACTTTCATTACGTCCGGTCGCACACGCTCCAGCAAATCGCGCGCTTCTTTCACATTTGCCGCATTGACTGCAAAACGAAAACCGTTACGGCGATAGTTGTCGGATACGTAGTTCAACAGCCATCTCTGCTGCTCCACCACGGCAGGCAACTGCAGCACTACCTTTTCCTGCGGCAGTTCGAGTGCATTCAGGATGCGGCTGAAGGCAATACCATGATTGCTATCGACCGCAGCCAGCAACCGGGCATGCACGCTGACGAACAAGTCCGCGTCCAGCGCTTCCGGCTGGCGAAAGAAATTGATCGCATGCAGCATGCGGCACAAGCGATCCAGCTCGATCGACTCGTCGTCATTCGCCGCATGGTCCAGCAGCTTCCATAACGACAAGCCTTGGTCGGTCTCCGAATAGCTGCGCACAAAAGCTTCATAAGCTGTAATTGCATTGGAACCGACGGCGCGAACCGCCTGAAATGCACTGGTCAGCGTAGAGTTGAAATACCGTCCCTGCGCCCGACCTTCTGCATCCAGCCAGACGCTGGTTCCAGCTTGCGTTGCGCCAGGCAGGCGTGCGAGGTAATTTCGCAGGGTAGGGAAAGGCATGGCAATGAGCCCCTTCTAAATAAAACTCAGAGCTTGGCGATCGACACTTCGGTCGCCTTGACCAGCGCGACGACTTCAGTGCCCACCACCAGGCCAAGATCCCTGATTGAGCGCGTCGTGATAACAGAAGTCACAATGCCGGCCGGGGTTTCAACATCGACTTCAGACACAACCGGGCCTTCGATGATGGTTTTTACCTTACCTCGAAATTGATTGCGAACATTGATGGCTTGAATCGTCATGAGTCTTCCTTTGTTAAAAAATTTAAAATACCAATTTGCAATCACCGACTATCAGATCGCCCAGGCCACCTGATTGACTGTTTTCAATAACGACACGTCGCCCAGCGAACGATCTGGTTTTGAAGGTGGATGCTTCAATACCCGTGCCAGAATGTTTTCTTCAAGCTGCGCAAAAACAGGGTTGCCACGCGCGCGCGGACGATGCAATGCGATGCGTTCGTCCAGCGTAATGCGGCCGTCTTCGATCAGCACCACGCGATCGGCAAGTGCAATCGCTTCCTGCACATCATGCGTGACCAGCAATGCAGTAAAGCCGCGCTCTTGCCACAGCGATTCGATCAATTGCTGCATTTCGATGCGAGTCAATGCATCCAGCGCACCGAGCGGCTCATCCAGCAGCAGCAATTCTGGATCATGCACGAGTGCTCGGGCAAGTGCGACACGCTGACGCTGACCACCCGACAGCACGGCCGGCCATTCGCTGGCTCGGTCTTCCAGACCGACTTGCTGGAGTGCGTTCGCGGCTGCGGCGGATGCTCGCGGCAATCCAAGTGCAACATTGTCAAGCACATGCTTCCATGGCAGCAGGCGGGAATCCTGAAACATGATCCGCATCTCGGGTGTATCTCTGCCTTGGCCAAACATGATTTTGCCGCTGTCAGCAGACTCCAGTTCGGCAATCAGGCGCAGCAGCGTACTTTTGCCGCAGCCACTGCGTCCGACAACGGCTACGAACTCTCCTGCTTCAATTTCCAGGTCGACCGATTGCAGGACCTTGCGCCCTGTATACGATTTCGATAATGCCTGTACTGCAATACGCACGCCGCGTCGACCTGAAGCTTGCTGCGGCGAATCCGTTACCGCCTGCACTTTTGCATGTTCAGTTGAATTGATTTGCATGTGTTGACTCCACCATGATTTTAGTTGCCTGCACACTTATCGGTAACCAGGATGCCAACGCAACCAATACTGCTCCAGGCCACGTGACAGGACATCGGCCAGTTTTCCCAGTAGCGCATACAACAGGATTCCAACCAGCACAATGTCGGTTTGCAAAAATTCACGTGCATTCATGGTCATGTAACCAATTCCGGATTGCGCCGAAATCGTCTCGGCCACGATCAACAATACCCAAACCAGACCGAGCGAAAAACGCACGCCGACCAGTATCGACGGCAATGCACCCGGCAGGATCACATCCCGGTACAACGGCCAGCCTGACAATCCATAGCTTTTCGCCATTTCAATCAAGCCCTTGTCTACTGAACGAATACCGTGAAAGGTATTGAGATATACGGGGAAAAATACGCCGACCGACACCAGAAAGAGCTTCGACGCTTCTTCGATGCCGAACCACAGGATCACCAGCGGTATCAATGCCAGCGCCGGTATGTTGCGCACCATCTGCAGCGACGTGTCGAGCAGCGTCTCGGCGGTCTTGAACGTGCCGGTCAACAATCCGAGCAGCAGACCGAGACCACCACCGATTGCAAAGCCGTATACGGCGCGTGCCAGGCTTTTGCACGCATGCATCCACAACTCGCCGGACGCAGCCAGTGTCCAGAATGCCTTCGCAACAGCAAAAGGTTCGGGCAGGATACGGCTCGACAACCAGCCTGCTTGCCCCGCCACCTGCCATACTGTGAGCAACAGGACGGGCACGGCCCATGGTATCAGCCGATGCAGCCAGGCCTTGATCCATGCGCTGTTCGACGCGCCGGCCGCCGCGAGCTCGTCGTCTGCACTTGCGGGAACGGTACTCATGTCGCTCTCCTAACTCTGTGAAACCTTGGGGTAAATGCCATTCGCAACCACTTCGCCAAACGGTCCCGTCAGCGTCTGATCGTTGCTGCGCGGCCGTGTCTTGCCGAGCAATGGGAATACCAGTTCAGCAAACCGGTACGATTCTTCAAGATGCGGGTAGCCCGACAGAATGAATGTTTCAATGCCGAGATCGGCGTACTCCTGCATGCGTGCCACAACGGTTTCCGGATCGCCGACCAGCGCGGTACCTGCACCGCCACGCACAAGGCCGACACCTGCCCACAGATTCGGCGACACCTCCAGCTTGTCGCGTTTGCCGCCATGCAACGCGGCCATCCGGCGTTGGCCTTCCGAATCCATTTTTCCGAATGCCGCTTGCGCTCGCGCAATGACGTCGTCATCGACATGGCTGATCAACTCTTCGGCGGCTTTCCATGCAGCCTGGTTAGTTTCGCGCACGATGACATGGAGGCGGATGCCGAATTTCAGCTTTCTTCCATGCTTTTCTGCCTTGGCACGGATATCTGCGATCTTTTCCGCGACCGCAGCCGGCGGCTCGCCCCAGGTCAGATAAACGTCGACCTGCTCCGCAGCGAGATCGTGCGCAGGTCCGGAAGATCCGCCGAAGTACAGCGGCGGATACGGTTTTTGCACAGGCGGATACAGCGTTTTCGCGCCTTTCACTTTCAAGTGTTTGCCCTCGAAATCGAAACCCGCGTCGCCGCCTTCGCCGGCCAGCGACGCGCGCCAGATGCGTAGAAATTCGTCTGTAATCTCATAGCGCTCGGTGTGGTCGGCGCGCAGGCCGTCCGCTTCCAGCTCAGCCTGGTCTCCGCCGGTCACAACGTTGATCAGCAGGCGGCCATTCGACAGCCGATCGAAGGTCGAGGCCATGCGAACCGACAAGCCTGGGCTGCTGATGCCGGGCCGAATCGCGACCAGGAACTTCAGGCGCCTGGTAGCGCCGATCAGGCTGGATGCGGTGACCCATGCATCCTCGCAAGAGCGCCCGGTCGGCAGCAACACACCGTCGTAACCCAGCGTGTCTGCAGCGACCGCGATCTGCTTCAGATAGTCGTAGTCGACCGAGCGTGCGCCCTTGGTTGTTCCGAGATAACGACTGTCGCCATGGGTTGGCAAAAACCAGAAAACATTCAAGCTCATGATGAATTCCTTGTATGTTAGTGACTGTTTTTGGTGTCACTTGGCATTGACCTTGGCCGGCATCGGTGCCGGGTACCAGACGACATCCCTGATCCTGATCGATTTTGGAATCAGGTTTTGCCGGTAAAAATTGTCTGCAATCTCCTGCTGCTCATCGATCATTGCCTTCGTCAGATACACGACCGGGGAGCGCGGGCGGCGAGAGATATAGGTGTCGATTGTTGCGAGGTCGAGGCCGGTGGATTCGGCGATAACACGCACCGCTTCCGCCTTGTTGTCACGGACCAGGCTGTCGCTTTTGGTCAATTCCTCGAACAGTACCTGCAACACCCCCGGATACTTGTCTGCGTAACTGCGGCTGGCCAGATAGTAAGAGTGGTTGCTTGTGATGCCATTGCTGGTGGCCAGCACGCGCGGATTCACCGATTTTTCAATCGCCGCCCAGTACGGGTCCCAGATCACCCACGCGTCGACACTGCCGCGCTCGAACGCGGCACGCGCATCCGCAGGTGCCAGATAAATCGGCATGATGTCACTCCATTGCAAACCGCTATTCTGAACCGCACGCATCGTCAGGTAGTGCGCACTCGATCCCTTTTGCAATGCAATCTTTTTGCCTTTCAAGTCGGCCAGTGTCTTGATCGGCGAATCCTGCTTCACCAGAATCGCGCTGTTATCCGGCTTTGGCGGCTCTGCCCCCACATACGCCAAATTGCTGCCGGCAGCCTGCGCAAAGATTGGCGGCGTATCGCCGGTAGCGCCAAAATCGATGCTGCCGACCGACAATGCCTCCAGCAATTGCGGCCCTGCAGTAAACTCAAACCAGCTTACCTTCACGTCTTTCAAGCGCTGCTCCAGCGCCTTGCGCTGCTTGAGCAATGTCAGGTTAACCGAGCTTTTTTGAAAACCGATCCGCAACTCTTTGGGCGCTTCGCCCGCTGCATCGGCGCGAGGCATTGCTCCCAACAGCATGACCACTGCTACTGCGCCCAATGTGGCAACAGAAAACAAGCGGCGGCGTTGAAACAGCGTGGTCATGCCGCTCCCCTTACCGCTTGGCTGACAAGACAGCGTCCTTCACACTGATTTTTTTCGGAATCAGTTTCAGGTTCGCAAATACGTCTGCAATTTTTTGCTGCTCCTCGATCACTGCCTGGCTGATCGGCTTGATGCCGTACCCATAACGCTGCGCCGCCAATTCGACGATCGCCGGCTCCAGTCCGATCTGGGTCGACAGGATGGCCGCGACCTCTTTATGGTTTTGGCGGCTCCAGTCGTCGACCTTGGCAAGTTCTTCGATAATGATGCGGATGATTTCCGGATTTTTTTCGGCATACGGACGCGACGCCAGATAAAACTGGTGATTGCTGACCAGGCCCTTGCCGTCGGCCAGGATGTGGGCACTGATCTGCTTTTCGGCAGCAGCCAGGAACGGATCCCAGATCACCCATGCATCGACGGCACCGCGTTCAAACGCGGCACGCGCATCGGATGGCGGCAGGAAAACGGTTTCGATATCCTTGTATTCCAACCCGGCTTTTTCCAGCGCCCTGACCAGCAGGTAATGCACATTGGAGCCCTTGTTGAGTGCGACTTTTTTTCCTTTGAGATCCGCCACCGTTTTCAGTTGCGAGCCCTTCGGCACCAGGATGCCTTCGCCGAGCGGTGCAGCTGGCTCGTTGGCGACATACACCAAGTTGGCACCAGCGGCCTGCGCAAAAATCGGTGGCGCTTCGCCGACGGTGCCGAAGTCGATGCTGCCGACGTTCAAACCTTCCAGCAATACAGGGCCAGCCGGAAATTCGGTCCACTTGACTTCAATACCTTGCGTTGCCAGACGTTTTTCCAATGTCGCACGGCCTTTGAGAATGATCAACGTACCGTATTTTTGATACCCGATCCGCAGCACACTTTTCGACTGTGCCAGCGCAAAAGTCGGCAGGCCGGAAACCAGCGCACCAGCCGCAGTTGCCGATAGCAGCCCCAACGTGCGGCGTTTCGCCTGGCGCTTTTCATTCGAGATCGTCATTTGAATTCCTCTTTTTAAATTCATTGATTTTTTAAAAAACCAGTCCCCCGCCGCTCTTGCAAGAGCAGTTTTTCAATACAGCTGGATCTGATGCGCCGGTTACAGCGAGAAAATAGGGGTAGGGCGAAGTCAGACGCTACATCGCACCTGCGAAAAAGGAACCGGCGCGAACTCGCTTGATGTCACATCCCGCACCGCCCGTAAACTTGCCGACAGGTTTGCCACGCCGTCAGCCAGTCGCAGCGCGATGGCTGGATCCAGCGTCAGGCCATGCTGGGCAGACCAGCCGACTTGCGCATCGGTTGCATAAATGCTTGGCAACACATGTTTGGCTCCGAGAGAGGAAAGAACCGGACGCAGTGCGTAGTCAAGCGCCAGCATATGCGACTGGCTGCCGCCGGTTGCCAGCGGCAGTACCAGCTTGCCGGCCAGACCATCCTGCGGCAGCAGATCGAGAAACGCCTTCAGGATTCCGCTGTAAGCCGCCTTGTAAACCGGCGTCCCGATGACAATTGCATCTGCCTGCGCAACCTGCGCTTTCGCCACAATCAAGTCGGCATTGCCAAAGTCTGCATGCAGCAGCGCTTGCGCAGGTACATCGCGCACCTGCAACTTGGTGTAGCGATGCCCGAGCAGCGCCAGCTTTTCGCCAGCATGATGCAGCAGACGCGTGGAACGCGACGGTAGCGATGGGCTGCCTGCAAGTAAAAGGATGTGCATCTTTTTCCGGAAGTCTAGCGCTCGACGATTACTTGCTTATTTTTTACCCGGCTGATAAATCTGGTCGAATATCCCGCCATCGGCAAAATGATTCTTTTGCGCGCTGGTCCAGCCGCCGGCGACTTCGCCGATCGTGAACAGCTTCACTTTCGGAAACTGCGCCGCATATTTCTTCGCTGCTTTTTCCACTGTCGGGCGGTAGTAATTTTTGGCGATGATGTCCTGGCCTTCATCCGTATACAAGTATTGCAGGTAAGCTTCCGCGACCTTGCGTGTGCCATGCTTGTCCACGTTCCTGTCTACCACGGCGACAGGCGGCTCGGCCAGAATACTGACTGACGGCGCGACAATCTCGACCTTTTCCGGTCCCAATTCCTTGATCGCCAGGATCGCTTCGTTCTCCCACGCGATCAGCACGTCGCCGATGCCGCGTTCGACAAAGGTAGTCGTTGCGCCTCGCGCACCGGAGTCAAGCACCGGCACATTCTTGTAGAGCTTGGAAAGGAATTCCTTCGCGCTCGCTTCATTGCCGCCCGGCTGTTTCAGGGCATAGCCCCATGCGGCAAGATGATTCCAGCGTGCTCCGCCTGAAGTTTTGGGGTTGGGCGTAATCACCGAGACACCCGGCTTGATCAGGTCGTTCCAGTCCTTGATGCCCTTCGGATTGCCCTTGCGCACCAGGAAGACGATGGTAGACGTATAAGGCGAGCTGTTATGCGGCAAACGCTTTTGCCAGTCTTTGGCAAGCTGGCCGCGCTCCGCAATTGCATCGATGTCATAAGCCAGCCCAAGCGTAACGACATCCGCTTCCAGCCCGTCGATCACCGAACGGGCCTGCTTGCCGGAGCCGCCGTGCGACTGTTTGACCTTGACGTCGTCGCCGGTTTTTGCCTTCCATTGCTTGGCAAATGCCTGATTGACGTCCTGGTACAACTCCCGCGTCGGATCGTAAGACACGTTCAGCAGCGAGACGTCGGCTGCATACGCGGACGGAGCGACAACCGCGATGGCGATTGCCGTCCGGATCAATTTCATGAACTGCATTTGCATTCCTCCAAAACAATATTGGTTTCTAAAGGTTGCAGGTTAAAGCGATGGAAATAAAAAACGAACGAATACTTTCGCTGTTCGTTATGCGGTTTGCGCATATGGCCTGATTAAAAACGTGACAGCATTGCCTTTTGCCTGTGTAACCTGAGTTCGCGGAAAGGGCTGCGTATTACAGGCTTGGAGCGGTGATTGTCACGGGTAAACGTTGTTTATCATGTACTTAATGCCTGTCCGCCTGTCTGTCTGTTTGCATCGATCCAGATCAAAGGAACGTCTTCTGTGATTGTTTAATATAAGCAGGTGAACGCAGCTTTGGAAATGCCGGAGTAAGTAGCCGCAAGCCAACAATCAACCGGCCATCCTCTATTTGCAAGCTACAAGAGGCAGCTATGTTTGACAGATACGTTGCATCCCACCGATTAATCGCAGCAGCACTTGGCCTGCTTCTTTGGCAAGAAACCGCTTCAGCTGAAAACAGCTTCGCAGTCTACGCAGGCACGTCATTTACCCGGAATAGCAATCTGCACCTTACTCAACGCGGTACCGGCACAGATCTTACCGTTCACGACGTGCATTGGGATGCCGATCCGTTCAAAGCTGCGCCTTACTATGGTTTGCGTTTCACTCACTTCTTTGATCGGCGCCCAAATTGGGGGGTGGCACTGGACTTCACGCATTACAAAATGTATGCGCAAACCGAACGCGACGTGTCGGTGAAGGGGACTTGGAAAGGAACGGCAGTCGACTCCAGTGCCCGCATGGACCAGTATGTACAACACTTCGAGATATCACACGGCGTAAACATGCTCAGCCTCAATGGCATTTACCGCTGGCTCAACCCCTTCTTCGATGGTCGATTGCAGCCATATGCGGGAGCCGGATTGGCTTATTACCGACCGCATTCGGAAAATACTGTCGATAACATATCGCATGAAACAGGTTATCAGCCGTCCGGGTTCGGTTATCAGTTGATGGGCGGCGTCCAGTATCGATTAAGCCGGCGGTGGGGCGTATTTGCTGAAGTGAAGTTCAACAGTGGCACAGCGAAGGTCGATATTGCGGATGGTCGGGCAGAAACGTCATTAAGGACATTCCATGCACTAGGTGGCATCCACTACCGCTTCTAAATCGTTCTTGGCCAAGGGATAGGACTACAACAGAGGACTGCAACAGTCGCGCGCAGTTGCCTGAAAGAACGGACATCCGATGGCTGGGATTGCCATCTGCTGCATGACCTCAGGTTGTGTACTTTAGCTCTTCCGTTTGCGCGATTCACTCATAATTGAAGGTGCAATGGTTGCAACCGGATCGGTGATTTCAAGATTACGCTGCGCATTGCGGATGTTCTCGTCGATGGTGCTCAATGCGTCCATCGTTGATTCAGTCTCATCGGCGGACAGGTTATTCCCTCGCATTATGCTCGCGCCATCCGGCAGGAACCCGCCCGCCTGATTGCTCCACAGCCGGTAATATCCGCCGCGTCGCGCCAGCAGTTCCGCGTGGGTACCGTCTTCAATGATGCGGCCTTCGTCGAATACCAGGATACGATCCAAGTGCGCAATCGTCGACAGCCGGTGCGCGACCACCATCACGGTCTTGTTCTTCATTACATCGTCGAGCGTATGCTGGATTGCCTTTTCGGTGATCGAATCCAGGCTCGATGTCGCTTCGTCGAGAATCAGGATCGGCGCATCCTTCAAAATCACGCGCGCAATCGCGATGCGCTGGCGCTGACCGCCGGACAGCTTGATGCCACGCTCGCCGACCATCGATTGATATTGTTCCCTGATCTGCTGGATGAATTCGTGTGCGTACGCTTTCTTCGCTGCCTCGATCACTTCTTCGTCGCTGGCGTCAAGCCGGCCATAGCGGATGTTGTCCAGCAGAGTACGGTGGAACAGGCTCGGGTCCTGCGGAATCAGGCTCAGCTGCGCATGCAGCGCATCTTGCGTCATGCTGCGGATGTCCACGCCGTCGATCAGTATCTGCCCTCGCTGCGCATCGTACAGCCGCAGGATCAGGCTGACGAAAGTCGATTTGCCGGAACCCGAGAAGCCGACCAGGCCGACCCGCTGACCGGCATGAATCCTGACATTCAGCCGGTCGAATATTTTCTTGTCCGGCGTGTAGCCGAAGTCCAGATCGCGGAACTCGATCTCGCCCTTGCGGATTGCCGGCGTGATCGCATCCCGAGCATCGACCAGTTCATGCGGCCGGATGATCGTGTGTACGCCGTTGGCGACATTGCCGATGTATTCGAAAAATTCAAGAAAGCGGCGGCTCAGGTTGCGTGCCTCGTTGATGATCAGCAGCGCAAGGCTGACGGCCATCACGAAGTCGCCGACGCCGATCTGCCCCTGCCCCCACAGCGTCAGCGCGTAATACAGCACGCCGACCTTGAGCACTGCTGCCGCCCCGAACTGAAACCAGCGCACGCGCTCGTTGTAAGCGTTGGACACGCGGATTGCCTTCATCTCGCTGGTAAGCGCATCGTCCAGCAATTCACGCTCGAACCCGAGGCGGGCAAACAGCCGTGCGCTGGTCAGATTGGTGACCGAATCGACAACCTTGCCGGTGGTTTCGCTGCGCGCGGAAGATGCCTTGAACGCATAAGGCTGGCAGCGCCTTGCCAGGAGATACGAGATGCCGATGAAAAAAACCGCCCACAGAGAAACGAATAGGGCGAGCTGGCCATGCGCATTCGCGAGCAGCACGATGGAAACAGAAAATACGATGATGACCGGCCAGAACTCGGTAATGAGCGACCACAACGTCTGCGACACGCCCATCGATGTTTCACTGATGCGGTGCGCCAGCGCACCGGCAAAGTTATTACTGAAATAGCGGTACGAATGATGCTGAAGATAATGGTAAAGCGTGCGGGTGACGTTCTGCCGTTGACGCGGGCCGAGGCGAATCTGAATCCCGCCGGCAATTCGCCCGAACACCACCTCGCCGACACAAAAGCCGATAAACAGCAGCAACGGCGCGTGCAGCGTTGCTACCAATGCCATCGAATGCTCCGGCGTCGCGGTGACGCCTTTGATGATTTTGCTGAGTGCATACGGAATCAGGATGCCGCAGCTTGCGTTGGCGGCTTCGAAAAGCACCATCGCCAGGTACCACCACCGATACCGTGCAACGAAATGCCAGATGAAGCGAAACGACGTAGTCGGCAGCTCGGGAACACCGGGCGCACGCGGAAAATCTTGGGAAGATGTCATGATGATAAATTATTGCCGCCGTTCATGTCGATGGCTTCCTGCCATGACGGCATTTTGGTCAATGCTGAAAACCTGAAAGAACGCATCCGCCACTTGTTTACGCTTGGAAATGATGCGCGGGCGCTTGCATGATATCCAGCCGGCATCAAGATGGAGAGGACAGGCGACAGTATATCGCTGTCGCCCCTGCGCCGTTGCTCCGATACGGCGCTATCGCAGTGATAACCGGGTGCAATCTAAACAAATGACAAAAAAGTCCTATCTTTTATCAGGAAAGGTTTGCAAAATATAACGCTTGTCTATTTTTTTCATGATCAGGAGCTTTGATGTTTAACACTGTCAATATGCGACAATCGGCGCGGCAATCGGGCGAACCGGAAATCAATGGCTTTTTGCAACGACTATGCAGGAAGCTGAGCGGCATCCTCGGCATGGCTGTTGCCGCAATCGCACTCGGTGCCGCAGCGCCTGCGGCGCTGGCCGATACCGTGCTGCTCAACGTCTCCTACGATGTGGCGCGCGAATTATTCAAGGATATCAATCCGGTTTTTATCGCTGACTGGAAAATAAGTACCGGCGAAAGCATCACGATCAATCAGTCGCACGGCGGCTCCAGCAAGCAGGCACGGGCAGTCGCCGACGGGCTGGAAGCCTCGGTTGTGACAATGAACCAGGCCAACGACATCGACATGCTGGCTGACCGCGGTTTGCTTGCGGCGGATTGGGCAAAGCGTTTTCCCAACAATGCCGCTCCGTTCTATTCGACCATGGTGTATCTGGTACGCAAAGGCAACCCCAAAGGCATCAAGGACTGGGACGATCTGGTGAAGCCGGGCGTCAAGGTGATCGTGCCGAATCCGAAAACTGCAGGCAATGGCCGTTACACCTACCTCGCTGCGTGGGGTTCGGTACTTAAAAAAGGCGGCACCGAAGCGCAGGCGCGCGATATGGTCGGTCGCCTGTTCAGGAATGTGCCTATTCTCGATGCCGGCGGCCGCGCTGCAACGACCACCTTTACCCAGCGCGAGATCGGCGATGTTCTGGTGACCTTTGAAAATGAAGTGCAACTGGTGCGCAAGGAAATGGGCGACAATTTCGAAATCGTCTATCCGAGCATGTCGATCCTGGCCGAATCACCGGTCGCCGTAGTCGACAAAGTAGTTGACCGGCGCGGTAACCGCAAACAGGCGACCGCTTATCTGCAATTCCTTTATTCCGAACCGGCGCAGGAAATCATTGCGCAGCATTTTTTCCGGCCGCGCTCGGAAAAAGTTGCCAGGAAATACGCCGCTTCGTTCAAACCGATCACGCTATTTACGGTAGACGAAATGTTCGGCGGCTGGAAAAATGCGCAAAAGAAGCACTTTGACGATGGCGGCGAATTTGACAAAATCTATCAGGTCCGCAAATAACTGACGCGTCTTCTCCTTCAACATCGGAGCCCGGCGTCGTGCAATCCAAGGCGCCGGGCTCCGATTTTTATTGAACCCGCAAATATTGCAACTGTTGTTGCAACTCCCGAGTCAGCGCCAAAACAGAGGCAGCAAAACCACCGTCCAGCTCACGGCTGCGAATAGCGCAGCCAGAAACACGGCAGCACTTCCGAAGTCCTTCGCATTCTTCGACAGGGGATTGCGCTCCAGCGACACGCGATCGACTGCAGCCTCCACAGCGGAATTGAGCAGCTCAATGATCAGCACCAGCACCAGCACGCCGATCAGCAGTAGTTTTTCAAGCGCGCCGACAGGCAACAGCAGCGCGACGCAGACTCCCGGAATAACGATCATCAATTCCTGACGGAACGCGTGCTCGTTTTTCCATGCTGACTTGAAACCGTCAATCGAATAGAAAAAAGCGGAGAAAATTCGTTTGAAACCGCTTTTGCTTTTGAATTCGCTAACCGGTTGTTCCATATCCGTCATATCGTTTTCATGGTTATTTTCTTTGCTATTGAGGAAGGCGCCGAGATTTTCCGATTATCGGCCCGCTGTTTGCCGGCACCGGTTTAATACGTTCCTGGAAGCAAAATCTTCTTGTCGACTTTTTTCACATCGGTAAGACCGCAAAGCGCCATGGTAATGTCGAGTTCTTTCCGGATCAACTCCAGGCAAGTCGTCACGCCGGCTTCGCCCATCGCGCCCAGGCCGTAGAGAAATGCGCGGCCGATATAGACCCCTTTGGCGCCCAGAGCGAGCGCCTTGATCACGTCCTGGCCGGAGCGAATGCCGCCATCCATGTGTACCTCGATCTTGTCGCCCACTGCATCGATAATTGTGGGAAGCGCGGTAATGGCCGATTGCGCGCCGTCGAGTTGGCGGCCGCCATGATTGGAAACGATCATGGCATCGGCTCCGCTCTGCGCGGCAAGCCGTGCATCTTCCACATCCATGATGCCCTTCAGGATCAGCTTGCCGCCCCAGCGCTGCCTGATCCACTTCACATCCTCCCACGACAGGGCTGGGTCGAACTGTTCCGCAGTCCACGACGACAGCGACGACATGTCCGATACATTGCTGGCGTGGCCGACGATGTTGCCGAAGCCGCGGCGGCGCGTGTTGAGCATGCCCCAGCACCAGCCTGGCTTTGTCATCATATTTGCGATATTGGCCACGGTAAGCTTCGGTGGTGCGGACAGCCCGTTCTTCAGGTCCTTGTGGCGCTGCCCCAAAATTTGCAAGTCGAGAGTCAGCATCAGCGCGGAACACTTCGCCGCTTTCGCCCGCTCGATCAAACGGCCCATGAAATCGCGATCCTTCATGAAGTAAACCTGAAACCAGAACGGCTTGCTGGTATTGGCGGCAATATCTTCAATCGAGCAAATGCTCATTGTGGACAATGTGAAAGGAATGCCGAATTTCTCAGCCGCCTTGGCGGCGAGGATTTCACCGTCGGCATGTTGCATGCCGGTCAGGCCGGTAGGCGCAAGCGCCACCGGCATCGAAACTTGCTGTCCCGCCATGGTGGTCGCGAGCGTGCGGTTTTCCATATTGACGGCGACACGCTGGCGGAATTTAATATTGGCAAAATCATTCTGGTTGGCGCGGTAGGTGGATTCGGTCCACGAACCGGAATCGGCATAATCGTAGAACATGCGAGGTACACGCTTTTTCGCCAGAATGCGCAGATCTTCGATGTTGGTAATTACAGACATTTTCTTAATCCTTTTTTCATGAATGCATTTCTCTGTTATTTCTCTGTTAATTAATTGTATTGACGGCGACTTTGCGGAGTGCACTGATTGCTTCAGCATTCTCGTGCAGCTGAAATTTCGCAATCGGCATTATCGCGCCTGAAATGCGAAATTCACCGGGTTCACGGATGAAATAACTTGTCAAACCGGCGCAACTTTTTTCGCGAGACTTTTGATTATTTTCACAATGTGGTATAAAGTTCATATTGCAATGCACAATTCCCGCTATGAAAACTCAAGCTCCTGCAGAAACCGATAAAACATCGATTCAGGTAATCGAGCGCATGATAGCGCTACTGGATGCGCTCGCCCACCATCCGGATCCAGTCAGTTTGAAAGAATTGTCCACGGTAACCGGATTGCACCCGTCGACCGCGCACCGGATATTGAATGACATGGTCATGAAACGTTTTGTCGACCGTGCCGAGCCGGGGTCCTATCGATTGGGCATGCGCCTGCTGGAGCTGGGCAATATCGTCAAAAGCCGTTTGAATGTACGCGAGGCCGCACTGGATTTCATGCGTGCTTTGCACCGCCGGACCCATCAAACCGTTAACTTGTCGGTGCGGCAAAGCGATGAAATCGTCTATATCGACCGTGCCTTTTCCGAGCGTTCCGGAATGCAAGTGGTACGCGCCATCGGCGGCCGCGCGCCGTTGCACCTGACATCTACCGGGAAACTCTTTCTGTCGGTCGATGATCCCAAAATGGTCCGCGCCTATGCTACCCGCACCGGGCTGGCGGGACACAACAAGAATTCGATTACCGATCTCTCCAAGCTGGAGCGCGAACTCAGCCTGGTGCGGTCGCGCGGCTATGCGCGCGACAACGAGGAACTGGAACTGGGCGTACGCTGCATGGCTGCGGGCATCCGCGATGACTCCGGCAAACTGGTTGCAGGATTGTCGATTTCGGCGCCGGCGGACCGGCTGCAGGAAGAATGGATCGATGATCTGATCAATACGGTCAGCCAGATCTCGGCGGTGCTGGGATATGTACCGCAACCGCAGGCAAACTTTTGATCAGAAGACAAATATGGCGAATTTGCGCTAGTCCGTAGAGAAACGGACCGCCTGCAGGCACTTGCCGGATATCCTGAGCGCCGACCGCTGCACATGAAAAAATGTCACCAATAAAAAAGAAAAAGGCGAACCGCAGTTCGCCTTTTTCTTTTTTATTGGTGCCGATCAACTTTGCAGGGCATTCACAGCATGTAACGTGGCCGAAGGCTTGGTAGCTTGCAGCCACTTGCGGATGCGGCTGGCATCCGCAAGGCGTGATCGCGTGCCCTTCGAATCCAGAAATACCATTATGACGGGACGACCCTCGATATTCGCTTGCATGACGAGGCAGCGTCCCGCTTCGGAAATATAGCCGGTCTTTTGCAGGCCAATCTCCCATCCCGGGAGTGCTACCAGCCGGTTTGAATTCCTGTATTGCAGCACGGGGCCGCCCGGGTCCACCACGTATTTGCTATCGGTCGAATATTGGCGAATGACCGGATGCTGATGCGAGGCAACAACAAGTTTTGCGAGATCGCGGGCACTGGCAACGTTTTTCTTCGAAAGGCCGGTGGAATCGACGTAATGGGTGTTGGTCATGCCGAGCTCCGTGGCTTTGGCATTCATTGCATCGACGAAGGCAGGCAACCCGCCCGGATAGTGGCGCCCCAGTGCCGACGCAGCGCGATTTTCAGAACTCATCAGCGCAATATGCAACATGTTGGCGCGCGTCAACTGCGAACCGACGCGCAACCGGGAATGACTGTTTTTTTCCTTGTCGACATCTTCCGCAGTGATGGTAAGCAGCTCGTCCATGTCTTGATTGGCCTCGACTACAATCAGGCTGGTCATCAGCTTGGTAATCGATGCGATAGGCAAGGCCACCTGTGCGTTTTTCTCAAACAATATCTCGGAACTCGCCTGGTCCATTACCAGAGCGGCATTTGATTTAAGCGCCAGCGGATCGCGGGTCAGGCGCAAACCGGCCAAATCGCCGGCGCTTATGACCGGGGGCACGGCCGGGATATACGGTCTATACGCGACGCGTTGATAAATTACCTTGCGCTTGCCTCCGACCATCACGACTTTCTTGACCAGCTTTTCGCGCGAGTCGAAAGAAGCATTCACGCCCCGCTTCTTGCCGCGTTTTTTTTTAGCAACAGAATGACGCTTGCTGGCTGCCGGTTTGTTCTTGACGACGGCATTTTGGGGAGCGGGGGTTTGCGCAACAATCGCTGCCGGCGCTTCGATGGCGATGGCTGCCGGCGCAATAAAAGCGCCGAAAAATAGCGAAAAAAGTACCCCCAGCGCGGACCTGGCCATCTGCAACTCCCTGACTGATGCTTGAAATTAATAACTTGCAGTGTAGCAAAATGGTGAAAATCCGCAAGATAATTAGGGAGTTAGCTGATGCAATTAATCAATTTTCTGATTGATAATTGTTTTTAGTCAAGAGTACTTAATAAGAAACCGCCTTTCTTTTGTTTTATGGATTTAGCGCAAAACATTGTCATATTGTTACGGGTAACTGCTTGAATCACACGGCTTCCGCAATTGCGCGACCCAGGTCAACCGTCTTTGCGTTACCGCCCATATCACCGGTAAAGGGTGCGTGTTTCGGCCCTGCAGCGAGCACTTTTTCGATTGCCTTCAAGACCGCTGCCCCCGCTTCGGCATAGCCTAGATGCTCCAGCATCATCGCGCCGCACCAGATCTGACCGATCGGATTGGCAATACCCTTGCCTGCGATATCGGGTGCCGAACCGTGTACCGGCTCGAACAGCGAAGGGAAAAGACGCTCCGGATTGATATTGGCGGACGGCGCAATGGCGATGGTGCCGGTGCACGCAGGGCCGAGGTCGGACAGGATGTCGCCGAACAGGTTGGATGCCACCACGACGTCGAACCAATCCGGACGCTGGACGAAATGCGCGCTCAAAATATCGATATGGAATTTGTCCCATTTCACATCGGAATACTTTTTCGCCATCTCAGCCACGCGCTCGTCCCAGTACGGCATCGTGATCGAAATACCGTTCGATTTGGTGGCAGCCGTCAAATGTTTCTTGGGACGGCGCTGCGCCAGGTCGAATGCAAATTTCAGGACTCGATCGACACCGGTACGCGAAAAAACGCTTTGCTGAAACACGACTTCGCGCGGAGTATCCTCGTACATCCTGCCGCCGACGGATGAATATTCGCCTTCCGTGTTTTCACGAACGACATAGAAATCGATACTGCCCGGCTTGCCCTCGCCAAACCGGGCCAGTGGCGACGGGATGCCCGGCATCAGCCGGCACGGGCGCAGGTTCACATACTGGTCGAATTCGCGGCGGAACTTGATCAGCGAGCCCCACAATGAAACATGATCAGGAACGATCGCCGGCCAACCCACCGCGCCGAAGAAAATTGCATCATGACCGCCGATCCGGTCTTTCCAGTCGTCCGGCATCATCTGTCCATGCTTGGCGTAATAATCGCAAGAGGCAAAATCGAAATGATCCAATTTGAGGTCAATGCCGAATTTGCGCGCGGCGGCATCCAGAACACGCAAGCCCTCGGGCACGACTTCTTTGCCGATGCCGTCTCCAGGGAGGACCGCGATACGATGTGTTGACATGTTAATCCTTTTAAAAATCCAGTCTCTAATATGACATGCGATAACCATTCCGGAGACCCGGGCGGTCGAAAGCGATGCGATCTTTTAGTGAAACAATGAGTTTGTCAGGCTTGCGAATCAATTGACGGGTGACATTGTGACATCTGATATCAAACGTAGTCAAACCGTACCCATCAATAAGCGAGCGACGACAGCAGCGTCATACCGGCCGGGCCGGGGTAACGGCATACAGGATGCAATCCGGTTACCCTGCTTTCATTGATTCAGTTCCGGCCGGAACAAGTATTTCCCGATTGATCATGTGCGTTTTACCCGTCTGCCGATAAATCGCGGATACCGATGAATGGCCATGCGGCCGCATGCTCTTCAAAGACCTAAATGGCAAAGCGGCAAGTGTGATGCAAATAGTTAACAACATGCGATATTGCGACGAACTAAAGTCGTGACGCAGCAAATTAAATATCGGAGAATGAATGCAGATCTATCATGGCGGCAACCATGATGCTTTGACGAAGCAGAAAATCCACCGGCGGCAACCGGCGACTTTGCCAAACACAAGAAAGCCCCGGTCGGCGGCAACCGATCGGGGCCTCGAAACTAAACAAGCAACATATCCCCATCGCAAAACGAGAATTATGTAATGAGCAATATATCTAGACATTCTCTCAATGTCAAATTTTCCATTCCCTTTATTTTTTTTCTGTGCCTTTTAAACGCCTATGCCGCAGACGACTCCCCATCGCGAGCGACCAGCGAAACGATTGCGACCGCAGGAAGTGTGAGCTCTGCACTCCCGTTGGTCGCCGAAGGGAATGTGACCGGAGGAAATGCAACGCCAAGGCCAACGCCAAAGCCGGCTCAACAGGGGCCGCAACTCTGGCTGACGACTGGTTTCGTGTCACATCACTTCAAGCGTGATGCCGGTTACAACGAACGAAACACCGGCCTGGGCGCTGAAATGCAATTCAACGACGACACTGCAATTGCAGCAGGAATATATCGCAACAGCGTTCGCAACAGCTCGCATTATCTTCAGTATGTGTGGACACCGCTGAGTCTGGGGCCGCTGCACATCGGCGCCTCGGTTGGCGCAATCGATGGATACCCGGAGCTGCGCAACGGAAAAATCGCGCTGTCGCTGATGCCGGTCGCCAGCATGAATTTCAAGGTTTTCAATCACGATGCCGGCCTGAACTTCGTCTATATTCCAACCATCGCCTCGCGCGTCAGCGGGGCGCTTGCCCTGCAGCTGAAATTTCGCCTTCATTGACTGCCGAATGATACGCATGCTCCCGGAGGATTGTGAAAGCGGAATAGCCGGCGCCTTGGTGCCGGTCGAAGCGGGTTTTCAGGAACGGAGCAAGCCGCATTTCTGCGCACGCGCATAATCGAACGGCGTATCCACATCCCATAAGACCGGTAGCTCGTGCCAGTCGCGCCCTGCCTGCCAGCCGATAGCCGTCAATCGTGCACGGGTTTGTGCCATCACGTACGGCGTGCCCCAATCGATCGCCTGGAACGCTTGTAAAAAACCCGCCGCAGTATTTCCGGAGACACCATGATCGTGCGCACCAACCAGAACATATCCTCCATCTTCCGCCGGTGTGAATACCATTTGCGCGCCTTGCAGCAACGCCTGCGCTGCTGCATGTAAATCGGCAGCCGACAGCGCAGGGCAATCCGTGCCGATCAGCAGCACGGGCTCATGCCGCATCAATTGCGTGCGCAGACATTCGGCCATGCGCATGCCGAGATCACCCGCACATTGCGGATGGCAGCCGAGATCGAATCGCGTGGCGCAGTCGAGAAAAAAAGGGTGGGTGTTCTGGCCCGCCGTCCACAGCGATACCTGACCCGGCGCAACGGAGCGGGCAGTGGCCAATGTGCGCAATGTCATTTCGCGCTGCGCCGCGGCTGCGCCTTCTTCGCCCAATAATGGAATCAGCCGCGTCTTGACAGATCCTGCAACCGGAGCCCTGGCAAAAACGGCAATATGGAAAGAAGTATTCATGCGCCGGTTCGATAGCCATAGGCGATAGCGAGATCGCGCGGGTCGGCTCCAAGGAAATAAGCCAGCCGCAGTCGCCACATCAGGAAAATGGTGTACCACATGCCGTTCTTTTCCCAGCGACGGGCAGAGGTTGCAACACGCTGCCGCAGGCAAGCCGGCCGGCCGAACTGCTTCAAGCGTTTACTTAATTCAATATCCTCCATTAACGGAATCGATGCAAACCCGCCGAGTTGATTGAACGTTTCGCGCCGCATGAACATCGCCTGATCTCCAGTAGCGATGCCGGTAATGCGCGAGCGCAGATTCATCATCATGGCCAGCACCGGCAGCATCGCATGTGTGCCGGTAAAGCCGATGTCGAACCGGCCCCAATGGCGGCCGGTCAATGCCGTCGCGATCAGCGCATCCGCATCGGCCGGCAGCATGGTATCCGCATGCAGGAACAGCAGCGCTTCGCCATGCGCATGGAAAGCGCCCGCATTCATCTGAACAGCACGTCCACGTTCAGAGCTCAGTACCAGATCGGCACGCGGCATGGCCAGCGCAACCGTGCGGTCGCTGCTTCCGCCATCGACGACGATGATTTGCGCACCGCGGATGCGCAACGCGGCAAGCTGCTCCAGCAAGGCGGAAATGCCGGGCGCTTCATTCAGAACCGGGATGATTATCGATAAACCCATTGGTCTTCCGGCTGGCCTGTCTATCTCGCCAATACGGGATGCACGACGCGCTTACCCGCGCTGCCACGCATGATAACGTTTCACCCACTCCAGCAACTTGACCGGTGCATGCGCACGCTTCCAGGCACCGGCGGCATATTTGTTGGCTTCGGCCAGTGTCGGATAAATATGGATGGTTCCCAGAATCTTGTTGAGGCCGAGGCCGTGCTTCATCGCCATCACATATTCGGCGATCAAGTCGCCTGCATGCTCGCCGACAATCGTCACACCGAGAATCCTGTCTTTGCCAGGCACTGTGAGCACCTTTACAAAGCCATGCGCTTCCCCGTCCGCTATCGCGCGATCCAGATCGGACAGGTCATACACGGTGACTTCATGCGGTATATTTCCGGCTTTCGCATCCTGTTCATTCAAACCGACACGAGCAACCTCGGGTTCGGTAAAAGTAGCCCACGGGATGACCGAATAATCGGCCTTGAATTTCTTGAAATGTCCGAACAGTCCATTCACCGCGGCATACCAGGCCTGATGCGCAGCGGTATGGGTAAACTGGAATGGCCCTGCCACATCACCGGCGGCAAAAATATTCGGGTACAGGGTTTGCAGATATTCATTGGTCTCAACGGTGCGCGCCCGCGTGGTCATGATGCCCAGCCGTTCCAGTCCGTAGCCTTCGGTATTGGCAATGCGGCCGACCGCGCACAGCACCAGGTCGAATGGAATGCGAACATCGTTGCCCTGGTGTTCGGCAATCATTACTTTCTCGCCATTTTCAACCATGAACTGTTTTGCCTTGTGGCCGCTCAGCACGCGAATGCCCTCCTGGCGGAAGCGGGCGTCGACCAGAGCTGAAATTTCGGCGTCTTCGCGCATCAGAATGCGTTCCACCATTTCAATCTGCGTCACTTTTGAACCAAGCCGCGCGAAAGCCTGTGCCAGTTCGCAGCCGATCGGACCGCCTCCCAGCACGACCAGCCGCCCGGGCAGTTCACGCAAATCCCACAATGTGTCCGACGTCACATAACCGACATCTTTCAGGCCGGGAATCGGCGGCACGAACGGGCGGGAACCTGCGGCAATCACGATATTCCTGGTGGTGAGCGTGCGGATGCCGCCAACCGCATCTTTTACTTCGACAGCGAACGGTGAAATAATTGTCGCGTCGCCTGGCAGGCATTCAACACCCAACCCGGTATAGCGTTCGGCCGAATCATGCGGTTCGATCGTCTTGACGATGCGCTGCACTCGCTCCATCACGCCTGCGAAATCAACCTGGGCAGTCGCAGAGGCCAGGCCGAATTCCCGGGCGCGCGCGATATGCGACACCAGTTTGGCCGAACGGATCAGTGCCTTCGATGGTACACAACCGGTATTGAGGCATTCGCCACCCATTTTGTGCCGTTCGATCAATGCGACCCTGGCCTTGACCGCCGCCGCAATGTAGGACGTCACCAGGCCGGCCGACCCGGCGCCGATGACCACCATGTTGTAATCGTATCGCTGCGGCCGCGGCCACTTGGCGTAGACTTTACGGGCCCGGACCAGATCGATCGCCTTTTTCGCGAGCAGCGGGAATACCCCCAGCAGCACAAACGAGAACACCAGGCCAGGCGACAGGACGCCCTTGATCGACGTGATTTGCGCCAGTTGTGTACCGGCATTGACATAGACCAGCGTACCGGCCAGCATGCCCAGCTGGCTGACCCAATAAAAAGTCCAAGCCCGCATCGATGTCAATCCCATCAACAGATTGATCAGGAAAAAGGGAAATACCGGCACCAGCCGCAGCGTAAACAAATAGAACGGGCCATCCCTGGCGATGCCTTCGTCGAAGGATTTCAGCCTGTTGCCGAAACGCTGTTGTATCCAGTCGCGCAGGATGAAGCGCGCGGCCAGGAAAGCCAGCGTCGCACCGACGCTCGACGCGAACGACACGATCAGCATGCCCCACCACAGTCCGAAAATGGCGCCAGCGGCCAATGTCAGAATAGCTGCGCCGGGAACCGACAACGCAGTCGCCACCGTATAGAGCAAAAAGAAAGCGGCGGCGCTTTGCCACGGATGCATCTGCGTAAATTCCTGCAACGTCTGCTGGCGCAACTTGAGCG
>DASYKE010000240.1:0-2885 GCA_035995725.1 Burkholderiaceae bacterium
TTCAAGTATGCCTGAACATGATTGACGTGAGGCGACAACTACCGGGCGATTCGCGTAACAACGACGCTTGATTGGTCGCGGTCCTGCAATCCTTGGCTTGCGTTTTATTTACTGTTTTATTTACTTCTTATCAGCCCATCAAGCTGGCCTAGCAACCTTGAATGCGCGTGTGCGGCGACCTGTCCCTGCTTCTCGGCGCTGTGTACGCCACCACACAGACCTTGCCTGTTTTTCAACATAACCTGCATTCACTGCCTCGTATTAACTGCGTCAGGGCGCCGTACCGACATTGCGGACGCTTTATCAGATGCTTTGAAACATATCTTCCAACGAACAGGTTTGCCAGTACCGATCGAAAAATTGTCACCTCAAATGAAAAAACCAAGGGATAACATGAATAAATTATTAAAGCTGATCTTCGCTGCATCCGCAGTCGTTGCTGTTTCTGCCTCTGCACAGGTAACCGATATTCAAGTGGCCCAGCCGAACAGCGGTTATCTTCAGGATACTCGCGGCAACGTGATCCTTAGCGGCACCGGCAATTGTGTGCACACCGGCAGCTGGACTCCTGCCAACGCGACAGTGGTCGGCTGCGACGGCGTAGCCGCCAAAGTAGCTGTGGTCCCGGTCGCCCAGCCTGAACCTGCCCCGGCACCAATACCCACTCCCGTACCGGTTTCGGCACCGGCTCCGATTTCGGAGAAAGTGTCCTTTGCTGCCGATGCATTCTTCGACTTCGATAAATCCGTGCTGAAGCCCGCCGGCAAAACCAGCCTCGACGATCTGACATCCACGCTAAAAGGCATGGACCTGGAAGTTATCATCGCAGTCGGTCACACTGACTCGATCGGTTCCAATGCGTACAACCAGAAGCTGTCGGTCCGCCGTGCTGACGCTGTGAAAGCTTACCTGATATCCAAAGGTGTCGAATCCAACCGTGTCTTCTCCGAAGGCAAAGGCGAGAAACAACCGGTCGCAAGTAACAAAACGGATGATGGCCGTGCCAAGAACCGCCGCGTTGTAATGGAAGTTGTCGGGACCCGTACCAGGTAATCGTACTTGCTCGAATCAAAACCCCCGCTTCGGCGTAATGCCGTTCAGTTAAGAACTGAACGGCATTTTTGTTTTGGGAAATAGGTTGTAAACGTCTGGGGGTGACGTTAACGTCTGGGCTTCCTGCTTGCCGACGCCCTGACATTGCTCCTTGATGCACAAGACACGCCCGACTGGGCGCGGTTGGGCGAGCATCTGCCGTACGAATGGATTGAGCAGGCTGTCACGGAAACAGGCAGGGCCAGCATTCGACATCGGCGCTGGCCGGCCGAGCAGGTAGTGTGGCTGATCGTCGCGCTGGCCTTGTACCGACACCAATCGATCAGCGAGGTGATCGACGAACTCGATCTGGCGCTGCCCGATACCCAGGCGCCGTTCGTGAGCAAGAGCGCGGTGGCGCAAGCACGCCAGAGGCTGGGGGAAGCGCCGCTGAAATGGCTGTTCCAGACTGCGGCGCGGGCGTGGAGCAGCCAGGACAAGAATGCTTACCTGTACAAGGGATTGAGCCTGTTGGCAATGGACGGGACGACCTTCCGAACAGCCGACAGCCCCGCCAATCGGGAACACTTTGGCGCCCAATCGTATGCCAGTGGCGCGGTGGCCAGCTACCCGCAAGTGCGCGCGGTGACACTGACGGCCGTTCCCACCCACCTGGTGGTCGATGTCGCCTTCGGCCGTTACGACACCAACGAAATGTTGTACGCAAAGACGCCGGTGCCGGGCATCCCGGATCACACGCTGACGGTGTTCGACAAGGGCTTGCTGGCCGCGGAAATCCTGTGCGGGCTCACTGCCAACGGACAGAACCGGCACTTCCTGCTACCGGCCAAAGGCAATCCCAAATGGGAAGTGGTCGAAGGCACGCCAGCAGATGCGATCGTGCCGATGCGCGTGTCGCCGCAGGCACGCAACCAGTCGCCAACATTACCCCCATACTGGCGCGCACGCGCCATTGAAGCGATTGATCCGCAAGGCCGCAAAAAAGTGCTGCTGACCTCACTGACTGACCGCAAACGCGTCAAGGCCACCGAGATCGTCGCTTGCTACGGTCGCCGCTGGCAGATTGAAACGAGCTATCGTGAGCTCAAGCAATCGATGATGGGGATGGCGCTGACCCTGCGCAGCAAGACCGTAGAAGGCGTCCGGCAACAGATCTGGGGGGCGCTCACTGCCGACAATCTGGTCCGACTGGAAATCGCGAAAGCCGCATGAGAAGCCAACTGCGAGCCCACCGAGATCAGTTTCGTGCGCGCATTTCATACTATCGAATATGAACTACGCTGGGCCGCTGTCACCCGCGCCCAAGGGAAACTGCCAGCATTACTGCAGCGGCTGCGCAAGCGCCTCGTCACCGTTCTCAATGAAAAACGACCCGGGCGCATGTGCGACCGAGTCGTGAAGTCAACGCCAAAGCGTTATGCCGTTCGGGTGCTCAAGAAAATCCTTATCTGAACGGCATTACCGCTTCGGCGGGTTTTTTTATGCCTTGGGAAATGAATTGGCGACCCGTTATTCGCAAGCCCGAGACGCTATGTAGGCGTCAAACTACACTCAACTATTTCCTGGAGAGTTGTTGCTATAATTCTTGTGGGAAATTATTTTCATAGATAAAACATAAAAATAATCCTTCCAGTGGTAGCAATCTAACCAGCTTGGTATCAAGCTGCATGACCCCATGCTCGCAAGTAGGCATTTACATCGACAATGTTGGTCTCGACTTGTCACCATTGTCGAGGTGTGATGGATTCCTTAATTTTGCAATGTCCTCGAACGCAAAGCTTCGATAACCGGAGTAAAAATGATGAACCTCCACAAAATTTTTACAGCCAGAT